>JBPCLS010000197.1:0-6127 GCA_051003055.1 Casimicrobiaceae bacterium | reverse complement strand
CCCTTCTCCTGCACCTTGGACTGCTTTAGCGTGCGCCGGAGCGGGCGGGCGCCTGTGTTGGAAGAGGCCATACGAGCTGGGGTCGCCAATGCTTGCTGGTGTTCGCACCAGCAGTATGCCCTAGATTTGACAAATTTGTGTTCTAAAATGTCAACAATAATGCTTTGAACCGTTTGGGGAGCGCTGGCTGGCGGACGTCCCGGAGTACGATTCTCCGTCAGCGGTTGGTCATCCGGATCTGGCACGCTGCTGGTCGCGACAGACCCCGGGCAAGCGACGCGTTATGTACTGGACGCATAGCTCGAACCGTGGAAGCGCACGTGCCCACTTGCCGGAATTCCCGCGTTGGCAATACAACATTCGGAGATTGATCATGACGTGGCTTCTGGAGCAAAGCGACGACTCGCCGCCGGGTGAGCGCATTGCCGCAATGTGGAAGAGATCGCAAATCCTGCGCATCCCGGGTGCGCATCACGCGTTGGCCGGAATCATCGCGAAGCGCGCGGGATTCGAAGCCCTCTATCTATCGGGCAGCGCCGTCTCGTCGACCTTGGGACTGCCCGACCTCGGCATCATTACCTTGGATGAGCTTTGCTTTTTCACCAGGAGCATCTACCGCGCGACCAACCTGCCGATCGTGGTCGACGCGGACACTGGCTATGGCGAGGTCCTCAACGTGATGCGGACGGTACGCGAACTGGAGGCCGCCAGCGCCGCCGCCATCCACATCGAGGATCAGATCCTGCCGAAAAAATGCGGCCACCTGAACGACAAGAAATTGGCCAGCGCCGAGGACATGGTGGCGAAAGTCGCTGCAGCACGACGCGCGCGCAAGCACTTACGTATCATCGCGCGAACCGATGCGGTGGCACAGGAAGGGATCGAGGCTGCAATCGCTCGAGCCAAGTGCTACCTCGAGGCCGGTGCGGATGCGATTTTTCCTGAAGCGCTGACATCGGAGGAGATGTTCCGCCGCTTCGCGCGCGAGACAAAAGCGCCGCTGCTCGCCAACATGACGGAGTTTGGACGCACGCCTTTTTTCACAGCCAAGCAGTTCGAAGACTTTGGGTTCAAGATGGTCATCTGGCCGGCGACCTCGTTGCGGGCCGCGGCGAAGGCTCTGGAAGAGCTGTACGCGACCATTGCGCGGGACGGCTCGGCCGAAGCTTTCCTGCCGCGCTTGCAAACCCGGGCCGACATCTACGACACGATCCGCTATCATGAGTACGAAGAGATCGACGGCTCCATCCTGAAGAGCGTGGTGCCGCCGCCCCTTCGCTGAGGCGTGCTGAGACGCCAGCATACCCGCAGGAGTGCAGCAGCACGCGACGGCAACCGTATGGATCGTCTTTGCTGCATGCCGTTGCGGTCGCTTCGCGCGACATCAGCGCGCGCGCAGCAACGCGGCAGCGCCTCGGGCTGGTCGACACCTGCTGTGCGCAAAGTACATGACCTTTCAGGAATCGCACATGATTCGAATGCTTCCGTCTTTGTTCCTCGCCGCGATGTCGTGGTCTGCGTTCGCGCAGAATCCCGGTTACCCCAACAAGCCGGTGCACCTGGTCGTGGGCTTTCCGCCGGGCGGCGGCGCCGACGTGGTCGCGCGCGCCGTTGCCGCAAAGATGAGTGAGCAACTCGGCCAGCCGATCGTGGTCGAGAATCGAGCCGGCGCTTCGGGCAACATTGGGGCCGACGCGGTCGTCAAGAGTCCCGCGGACGGTTACATGGTCTACCTCGCCACCGCGTCCAACGCCATCAGTGCCGGCGCAGCGGCAAACGGCAGCCTGAAGCTCAATTACGAGCTGCTGAAGGACTTCATGCCGGTGCTGTTGCTGGTCCGAAATCAGAATGTTCTGGTGGCGAACCCTTCCGTATCCGTCAGCAATGCACGCGATCTGATCGCCCTGGCGCGCAGCAAACCGGGAGTGCTGAATTTCGGCTCGTACGGCACCGGTTCCTCGTCCCATCTCGCCGGCGAGCTGTTCCGCCAAATGGCGGGTGTGAACCTCACGCACATTCCTTACAAAGGCGCTGCGCCCTTGGTCACCGATCTGCTCGGCGGCCAGGTGGAATTAGGGTTTGTAGACGTCGCAGTGGTGCTGCCGCATATCCGTTCCGGAAAATTGAAGGCGATCGCCATCGGCAGCACACGGCGCTTCGAGGGGCTGCCCGATGTCCCGACCTTCGAGGAATCCGGTGTGCCGGGTTACGAGGCGAGCGGCTGGCTCGGTCTCATGGTTCCGGCAGGAACTCCCTCCGAGGCCGTCTCGCGCTTACGCGATGCGGCAGTGAAGTCGCTCGCCGCGCCCGACCTGCGCGAACGGTTGACCAGCCTGGGAGTAACCCCCGCGCCAGACACCGAATTCAGCGCTTTTCTGCGCGCCGAGATCGGCAAATGGAGACAGGTGTTGCGTGTCGGAGGCATTGAGCCCAGCGGCTGATTCGATCCAAACACAGTTTTCATCCGAGACAAAGAGATGCGAATCTGGCATCAGAGCTTGACGGTATTGGATGACGTTCCTTCCTATGCGGCACTGATGCAGCAGCACATTCGCCGCATCGTGCGGCCGGATACCGAGGTGGTTCTGCATGGGATGCTTCCCGGCACTTATTTTGCCGACTACCCCGGTGACGATATCGGCTACAGTTTTTTCTTTGCCATGCACGCCACGCAGTGGCTGCGACACGCGCTCGCGGCCGAGCGTGCCGGATTCGACGCGTTCGCCATGTGCACGCTCCCGGATCCAATGCTCCGCGAGGTCAGAACGGTCGTCGAAATTCCCGTCGTGGCCGCTGGTGAAGCGTGTTTTCACCTCGCCTGCACGCTGGGACAGCGTTTTGGAATGCTGCTGTTCATCGACGCTATGGCCGCGCGTTATCAGGAGCAGATAAAGTCGTACGGACTATGGGAACGTTGCGTCGGCGTGCAACCCGTGGGCTTCGGCTTTCGCGATGTGCTGAACTCGTTCGACAACCCGGCGAGCATCATCGAGCGATTTCATGTCGCCGCGCGCCAGCTCATCGCGGACGGCGCTGACGTCATCATTTGCGGCGAGATTCCATTGAGCGTTCTGCTCGCCTCGGCGCGCGTCAACCGGATCGACGATGTGCCGGTGATGGATTGCCTTGCGGTAACGCTGAAAATGGCCGAGACGATGGTCGACTTGAGGTCCAGCACGGGACTGGCGCCTTGTCGTCGCGGATGGCGGCATGCCAAGCCGCGGCGGGAGCGAGTGGAACAGGTGCTGCAGTTCTACGGTTTGGGTCGAGCCCACGACTAGCCGATCGAGGGCTATGGCGGCTATCGCAGCTGTGAACGAGGGTCTTTCCTCGCAGATCGGCCCGGCTGCACGTATTGCGCACGCCAGCCGATCGATACGGTAGGACGTCATCCGACAACGATTCTTGGCCGGCGAAAGATCGCGCCCTCGAGGCCATCGCGCATCGCCGGTCGCGTCATCCATCTCTTCTGATGCACTCGCAAGTCGGACAACTGCTGGATTGGTTGTATTCGAACGATCCTTTGCGCCGGCCGGAGGTCGATCGCAAGTTGCGCTTCCTGCTGCTCGACACCATTGGCTGCATGCTCGCCGGGCGGTGCGCACCCGAAGTTGCGGCGTTCGAGGCGAAGCTTGCGGTAGTCGAGCCCGGCCGCTTTCGGTTTCCGAATGGCGACGGATTATCGGCGAGCAGTGCGGCGCTGCTTGGCGCAACGGCCGCCTGCTGGGATGAGGCATGTGAAGGATTGGCAAGCGCGCATGGACGGCCAGGTGTCGCAGCGATTGCGGCGGCGCTGCCGCTGTTGCAGGACGCAACGCTCGAAGACGCGCTGCGCAGCATTGCGACGGGATACGAGGTCGGCGCGCGCATGGGAGCGGCACTGCGCATCCGGTCAGGCATGCACGTCGACGCGAACTGGCCGGCGCTCGGCGCAGCAGCGGCCGCAGCGCGGGCCCATGGACTCGAGCCGGCGACCGCCGAAGCTGCGGTGAATATCGCCGCATGCCAACTGCCCTACAGCCTCTATTTACCCATACGAGTGGGAGCAACAGCGCGCAACACCTATCTCGGCCATGCGGCCAGCCTCGGAGTGCAGGCAGCGCTGGCGGCAGCCGCCGGCATTAGCGCGCCGACCGATGCGCATGTCGATTATGCGAAGCACGCACTCGGTCTCGAGAATCTCGCTCTTGCGCCCCCGGGCGAATACTTGAGTCTTGCCGCCTATCTCAAGCCTTACGCGGCGGTTCGGCATGTGCACTACGGTGCAGCGGCTGCGGAGGCATTGCGCGGCGACATCGGAGGCGATGCGGCCATTCGCCGAATCGAGCGGATCATCCTGCACATCTACGAAGAGGCGGTCATCTACTGCGGCAACCGCGCACCGCAGAGCGCGATTCAGGCCCAGTTCAGTCTTTCGTTCGGCATCGCGGCGATGCTGCGTTTCGGCTCACTCGGTCCCGAGGTCTACCGTGGCGAACGATTCCGCGATCCGGAATTGCGCCGGCTGGAGGCCTTGGTTGAAATCGAAATCGATCCGGGTTCGATTATGCAGCAGCGCGAAGCGCGCGTGGAGATCTTCAGCGCCTCGCACAAGTGGACGAAAGCAGTGACTAGCGTGAAGGGCGATCCGAATGAACCGTTCACCACTGAGGACTGTTGTGACAAATTCGTGCGCTACGCTGCTCCTACTTTTGGATCGACTGGAGCGGCCGCTTTCGCGCGGCGCTTGCTCGAAGCCGATGCGATGCTTCCATTCGCTGAAGTGCTTAGGGCCTGAACAGGCCCTAAAACCAGTCCCATAGATTCTCCTTGGCCGCGAGCTCGGCGCTCGGACCGTCGAATATCAAGCGACCCGACTTCAGCACAATGGCGCGACTGACCTCGCGCAGCGTCGCTTGCACGCTCTGCTCGACCAGAACGATGGTCGTGCCGGTGGTCTCGTTGATGTGGCGCAGACTCCCGAGGACGCTTTTGACGATGATCGGTGCGAGGCCGGTGCTGGGCTCGTCCAGGAGCAGGATGGATGGCTTGGTCATAAGCGCCATCCCAAGCGCGAGCATCTGCTGTTGGCCGCCGGAGAGTGATCCGGCGAGTTGACCGCGTCGTTCGCGCAGAATGGGAAACAGCGCATAGACCTCGCTCCGAAATTCCGGGTCGTGCAGCAGCCCCGCAATCCTCAGGTTCTGCTCGACCGCCAGGTCACGGAAGACATTGTGACCCTGTGGGACAAAGCCGATGCCGCGGCGGGCGTTCTGGTGCACCTCGCCCTGCACGATCGGCGCATCGTTATACATGACCCGACCGCTCACGCTCCCGATATCGCCGACTCCACAGCGCAGCAAGGTGGTCTTGCCCGCGCCGTTGTGTCCGAAGATGCCGACGCGCTCGCGATCCTTCACTTCGAACGAAACATCGTGCAGCGCCTGGAAGCCGCCGTAGAACGCGCTGACGCTTTCGAATCGCAGCACGCCTTCAAGCTCCGAAGTACAGCTCGGCCAGCGTCTTGCTGGCCAGAGGATCCGCTACCGTGCCGCGCTCGAGGATCTTGCCCATGGACATGAACACCGCGCTGGTGCACAGATCCTTGATGAAGGAGATGTTGTGCTCCACCACGCATACTGCGCGCCCGGACTCGGCCTCCTGGCGCACGATCGCCTTCATGGTGTCGTAGGCGTGACCCTCCACGCCCGCCATCGGCTCGTCGAGCAGTAGACAGGGACCGTCATTCATCAGGGCGCGCGCGAGGGCGACGAGCTTCTGCTGCCCGAACGGGATATCGGTAACTGCGGAATCGGCGAGGGACGCCAGGTTCATGCGCGCAAGAATGTCCATGGCCCGCACGCACGCAGCCTCGTCGGCGCGCCGCACGGAAAATGGGCTGAAGACGAGCTTCAGCATCGATTCGCCGGAATACTCGCGCGGCGCAACGACCATGTTCTCGAGCACCGTCATGGATTGGAACAGCCGCATGTTCTGCCACGTGCGCGCCACGCCCATGCGCGCGCGCTGATAAAGCGGCAGGCCGATCAAGCTCACGTCATTGACCCGAATGTCCCCCGAGTCGAGCGTCACGACGCCCGAAATGAGGTTGAAGAGCGACGTTTTTCCGGCGCCGTTGGGCCCGATC
>JBPCLS010000196.1:0-17636 GCA_051003055.1 Casimicrobiaceae bacterium | reverse complement strand
CCCGCCGGAACCGGTGGCGGCGCCGATCAGATGTCGCGCTTGCTGCAAGGCGTCATCACCAAGAACAATCTGATGAAACAACCGCTGATTGTCGTGAACAAGTCAGGCGGTGCGGGAGCGGAAGGATTCCTGGCCGTGAAGGAAGCCAAGGGCGATCCGCATAAGATCATCATCACGCTCTCCAATCTGTTCACCACGCCACTCGCGACGGGCGTGCCGTTCAACTGGAAAGACTTGACGCCGGTGGCGATGCTGGCACTCGACCAGTTCGTCCTATGGGTCAATGCCGAGGCGCCGTACAAGAACGCGAAGGAGTATCTCGATGCGGTCAAGGGCGCCAGCCCAAACAAGATCATGGGCGGAACCGGGTCGAAGCAGGAAGACCAGATCATCACCGTCGCCATCGAGAAGTCCGCGGGCGTGAAATTCACCTACGTTCCGTTCAAGGGGGGCGGTGACGTCGCGGTGCAACTGGTCGGCAAGCACATCGATTCGAGCGTCAACAATCCGATCGAAGCCGTCGCCCAATGGCGCGCCGGCAAGCTGCGCCCGCTGTGCGTGTTCGATGACTCGCGCATGCCGTACAAGAACAAAGTGACCGAGACCATGTCGTGGAACGATATTCCGACCTGCAAGGAGTCGGGTGTGCCGACCGACTACGTGATGCTGCGGGGCATCTTCATGCCGGCCGGTGTCAGCAAGGACCAGGTCGATTTCTACGTCGACTTGTTCAAGAAAGTGCGCGAAACCCCGGAGTGGAAGAAATTCATGGAAGACGGTGCGTTCAACCAGACCTTCATGAGCGGCCCGGAGTATGCAAAATGGGTCGAGAAAACCGAAGGTACGCACCGCGAGCTGATGCGCGAAGCCGGCTTCCTGGCCAAGCCGTAATGAGCCTAGGGACGACCGCGCGCGTCAGGCGCGGTCTTCGCCTCGGGGCTCGCTAGAGCGAGCGAGTCGCGTCGCGACGGAAGAACCAGGTCGCCTATGGATGATAACCAGTCGTCTGCCGGTGGCGATCGCGCGGGCGTTTCGACGCGCACCATGGAAATCGCGGTCGCGCTGGTGCTGTTCACAATCGGCGCGATCGTGGTTTTCGACAGCTACCGGTTGGGCTCGAAGTGGGGGAGCGACGGCCCGCAATCCGGCTACTTTCCGTTCTATATTGTTCTCCTGATCTGCGTCTCGAGCGTGGTAACGATGGCGCAGGCGGTGCTCGCGAAGTCGGCCGCGGGCAAGCTCTTCGTCATCTGGGGGTCTTTCAAGCGCGTGCTGACGGTCCTGCTCCCGGCGGCGCTTTATGTGCTGAGCGTCAAGTTCGTCGGGCTGTATGTCGCATCGGCGATCTATATCGCGATCTTCATGGTCTGGCTCGGCAAGTACTCGTGGTGGAAAAGCATCGCCGTCGGATTTGGCATCAACGTCATTTTTTTCCTGATGTTCGAAGTGTGGTTCAAGGTGCCGTTGTTCAAGGGCGTGCTCAACCCATTGGGCTTTCTCGGATACTGACGATGCGCCTGGCACGCTGCCTTTTTGCGCCCAGCGCCCGGAAAAGGATATGGTCGAGCTGAGCGCTCTGTTGCAGGGTTTTGCCGTCGTACTGACGCCGTTCAATCTGTTGCTGATGATGATCGGCATTGTGCTCGGCGTCATCATCGGGGTGCTCCCCGGCTTGGGCGGCGCCAATGGCGTGGCCATTCTGCTGCCGCTCACGTTCACGATGCCGCCGACCTCGGCGATCATCATGCTGTCTTGCATCTATTGGGGAGCATTGTTCGGCGGCGCGATCACGTCGATTCTGTTCAACATCCCCGGTGAGCCCTGGTCGGTGGCGACGACGTTCGATGGCTACCCGATGGCGCAGCAAGGGCGAGCGGGGGAAGCACTGACCGCCGCGTTTACGTCCTCGTTCGTCGGGGCGTTCGTCGCGGTCGTGATGATTACGTTCCTGGCGCCGCTGGTCGCGCAATTCGCGTTGCAGTTCGGGCCGCCGGAATTCTTCTCGGTATACCTGCTGACCTTCTGCAGTTTTATCGGCATGGGCAAAGGATCGCCGTGGAAGACGCTCGCGGCGATGATGCTCGGCTTCGCGCTCGCGGCAGTCGGCATGGATACGGTGACGGGACAACTGCGGCTGATCTTCGGCTTTACCGAGCTCATGCGCGGCTTCGATTTCCTGATCGCGGTGATCGGTCTCTTCGGGATCGGCGAGATCCTGCTGTCAATGGAAGAAGGCCTGTCGTTTACCGGCAAGAGCGCCAAAATCAATCCCAAGGTCGTATTCGAAACCTGGGCCAAGTTGCCGAAGTATTGGCTGACACTGCTGCGCAGTTGCGCAATCGGTTGCTGGATGGGAATTACCCCCGGCGGCGCGACCCCGGCCTCGTTCATGAGCTACGGGGTCGCCAAGCGCATGTCCCGCGACGGCGCCAAGTTCGGCACGGGTCAGCTCGAAGGTGTGGTGGCGCCGGAAACCGCTGCCCATGCAGCGGGCACGTCCGCATTGCTGCCGATGCTCGCGCTGGGCATCCCGGGCTCGCCCACAGCGGCGGTGCTGCTTGGAGGGCTCTTGATCTGGGGCCTGCAACCGGGCCCGCTGCTGTTCGTCGAGCAGAAGGACTTCGTCTGGGGTTTGATCGCGAGCATGTACTTGGGCAACATCGCGGGCCTCCTCATTGTCCTCACCTGTGTACCGCTGTTCGCCGCGATCTTGCGGATCCCGTTTTCGATCATCGCGCCGATCATCATCGTGATTTGCGCGATTGGCGCATACACCGTGCACAACGCAATGCTCGACATCTGGCTGATGCTGCTGTTCGGCGTTGTCGGGTATGTGTTCAAAAAGCTCGATTACCCCCTCGCGCCGCTGGTTTTGGCGCTGGTGCTGGGCGATCGGGCCGAGGACTCGTTTCGCCAGTCGATGATCATCTCGCAGGGCGATGTCCGCGTGTTCTTTTCCAACTGGCTCGTCGGAGGCATTACCGCGCTCGCGCTGCTGATGCTGTTCTGGCCATTGATCGGGCGCGGTCTCGCCCGAGTGCGCGGAGGGCGATCCACTGTGCCCGAGCCCCTCGAATGACCCGGGGACTGTTCAGTGCACTGCTAGATTTTGCCTTGGTGGCGCAGCCGGGAAAGCGTTTCCGCCGAAAGGTTGAGATATGAAGCGAGCTCTTTCTGCGGGACGCGGTCGGAGAATTCGGGGTGCTTGCGCATGAAGCGGTGCACGCGGCCCGGGGCGTCTAGCAGATGGAGCGTGATCGTGTGCGCCATGATCTCGCTCATCAAGTGCATGACTTCGAACTCGAATACCTGCTTTAGGTCCGTGTGCTGGTCGAGGAACGCCACCCACTGCGGGAGCGGCAGCTTGGCGACCCGCGCTTTCGTGACCGTCATGATGCTGTACGGCGCCGGGGTGTTGAGCCGCCACGCGGCGTAGCTCGTCTCCATCGCACCCGCGTCGGTGAATCGCAGAATCATCTCCTTGCCTTGCTGATTCGCGACGACTCGTTTCAGTATCCCGTCAAGCAGGAAATACTGCTCCATATCAAGAGCGCCCTGCCGGATCAGGCATTCGCTTTTATGGCAATCGACCACGGACAGCAGCGGTTCCAATTCCACCATTGCACTTGCCGTCATCTGCTTGAGAACAACGTTCTCCTTCAGTTGGGCGCGAAGGCGCGTTCTTTCGGGATGGGTCGCAACGAGACTCATGGATGGCGCATCCGCCGAAGAGCGAGTTCCAGCCTGATGGCCCGGCCTAAGGCGCGGGAAAATTGACACGGGTCAATGACCCGGCCTCAGCCGATACTATAGGATAGATTTTCGCAGTCTGCCCCGGATGTTCACGTAACGTTAACGACTGGAAAACTCATGGAAACCGTCACCGAAACCCGAGCCGCCTCAGTTGCCACCTCAGTTGACACGGTCCCCACGGGCGAAGCCGCGCCGCAGTTGATCAGCGGGGGCCAGATTGTCGCCAAGATGCTGAAGCAGGAGGGCGTCAAGCACATCTTCACGATCTCCGGCGGCCACATCATCGACATCTACAACGGCTGCATCGACGAGGGCATCAAGATCGTCGACGTACGGCACGAGCAAGTCGCAGCGCACGCCGCCGACGCCGTCGCACGCATCACCGGCGGCATTGGTTGCGCGGTAGTGACCGCCGGACCCGGCACCACCGACGCCGTGACGGGTGTGGCGAACGCGTTTCGCGCCGAAAGCCCGATGCTGCTTCTGGGCGGAGGTGGTCCGCTCAAGCAGTACCGGATGGGTGCTTTGCAAGACCTGCCCCACGTGCCGATGCTCACACCCGTCAGCAAATTCGCGGCGACGGTCATGACCACCGAGCGTTGTGCCGAAATGATGTCGCACGCGATTCGCGAAATGTTCAACGGTGCGCCGGGGCCGGGCTATCTCGAAATTCCGCATGACGTGCTCGACGGCAAGGTCGATGCTGCGAAGGTGCGCATTCCGAAAAACTTCCGCGTCAAGGGCGAGTTCATCGGTGACCCCAACGAAGTTGCCAAAGCCGCCGAAGCGATCGCCCGCGCGGAGTGTCCGGTCGCGCTCTTCGGGACGCAGGCGCGCACGTGCCGCGCCCACGACGCGATGGACCGCTTTGCGCGCCAGTTCAACGTACCTATCTATGTCAATGGGGCCGCGCGCGGATCGCTGCCGCGGGACCATCCGTACAACTTCATGCCTTCGCGCAAGACGGCGTTCGACAACGCCGATCTGATTTTCCTTGTCGGCACGCCGCTCGACTTCCGCATGGGCTATGGGCGAAGGCTGAATCCGAAAGCGACCATCATCATCCTCGACATGGACTACCGCAACGTCGGCTACAACCGCGATTTCGACATTGGTCTGGTCGGCAACATCAAGGCCGTGTTGAATGCGATGTGCGAGGCGTCGAAAGGCGACACCGGCCGCAAGCACGACCCCTTCATCAAGATGCTGCGCGAAGACGAGGAGAAATCCAAGGGCAAGAACGACAAGATCGTCGCGGCCAACGAAATGCCGATCCACCCGGTGCGTCTGGTGCACGAGATCAACGAGTTTCTGGAAGACGACACCGTCTACATCGGCGACGGCGGCGACATCGTGACGTTTTCGGGATCGGTCGTGAAGCCGCACAAACCCGGCGGCTGGATGGATCCCGGCCCGCTCGGAACGCTCGGCGTGGGTAGCGGCTTTGCACTGGCGTCCAAGCTCACGCAACCGGAGCGCGACGTCGTCGTGCTGTTCGGCGATGGTTCTTTCGGACTCACCGGTTTCGACTTTGAGACGATGGTGCGCAACAAGCTGCCGTTCGTAGGCGTCATCGGCAACAACTCGTCGTGGAACCAGATTCGCTTTGGCCAGGCGCGCAAATACGGAGCGGAGCGCGGCGACATCGGCAACGTGCTCGGCGACGTACGCTTCGACCGGTTTGCCGAAGCGATGGGCGGCTTCGGCCAGCGCGTCACCCGGCCCGAGGAAATCCGGCCGGCGCTGGAGAAGGCGCGCGATTCCGGCCGGCCGGCGCTGGTCGACGTCGTGATCAACCGCGAAGTTTATTCTTCGGGCACGATGAACCAGACGATGTACAAGTAGGGTTATTGCGTCAGAAAAGGCTGACGCAATAACTGCCGGGATTGGAGCGTCAGCAAGTGACGCTCAATCCCGGCGGGGGTCGTGGAAGTTTTTTCTTTGGAATCCTAGTCGAGGGAAATGATGAGTACGGCGCTCAAGGGTTTTCGCATTTTGGACATGACGCACGTACAGGCCGGGCCTACCGCGTCGCAGTTGATGGCGTGGCTTGGTGCCGACGTGATCAAGTTTGAGCCGCCAACGGGGGACGCGACACGCGCCCAGTTGCGCGATGTACCCAATGCCGACAGTCTCTATTTCACCATGTTGAACTGCAACAAGCGTTCGATCACCGTCAACATGAAGAACGCAATGGGCAAGGAAGTCTTTATCCAGTTGCTGAAGAAATCCGACGTCGTGATGGAGAACTTCGGCCCGGGGGTGCTCGACCGATTGGGCTTCACGTGGGAAACGGTGCGCGAGATCAACCCGCGTATCGTCATGGCCTCGATCAAGGGTTTCGGCTCGAGCGGTCCCTACTCGGATTTCAAGGCCTACGAGAACGTCGCGCAGGCGATGGGTGGCGCGATGAGCACCACCGGCGTGCCTGACGGTCCGCCGTTGGTGACCGGGGCGCAAATCGGGGATTCGGGCACCGGGCTCCACTTGGTGATCGGCATCCTCGCCGCGTTGCACCAGCGCAACATAACGGGCCGCGGTCAGTATGTCGAAGTGGCGATGTTGGATGCCGTGATGAACCTTTGTCGCGTCAAATGGCGCGACCATCAGCGGCTTGGCCGCGGACCGTTGACCGAATACGGCCAATCGACGGAGGGGCTCGACGCCACGCCGCGGTCCGGCAACGATTCCGGCGGCGGCCAGCTCGGCAACGTGCTCAAGTGCAAGCCGGGCGGGCCCACCGACTACATCTACGTCGTCGTGCAGGAGGCGGTTTGGAACGCGTTGGCGAATCGCGTCGGCGGTGCCACGTTGGTCAGCGATCCGCGCTTCGCCGCTATCGCCGACCGGCGCAAGAATCAGGGAGCGATGTGGGCGTTGCTCAACGAGTTCGCGGCCGGCCACACCAAGCGCGAGCTGATGGCGATGTTGAACGAAATCGATGTCCCGTGCGGTCCGATCATGAGTACGAAGGATCTGGCTGACGACGAGCATGTACGACTGCGCGAGATGTACGTCGAGCTGGATCATCCGCAACGCGGCAAGTGGTACAACGTCGGCATGCCGATCAAGCTCTCCGACTCTCCGGCTGAGATCGAGCGCTCGCCGATGTTGGGTGAGCACACCGAGGAGATCCTGCGCGAAGTGCTCGACCTTCCCGATGCGCAGATTGACGCAATGCGCAACGCCGGAGCCTTCACCAAGGACCCGCCGAAAAAAACGACCGAGTACCACCCGCTGCGCGCCTGACGCCTGGATGACAACGCCAACCCCCGTCGCGCGCGCCGCCATCCCCATCGTCGACGCACGTCGCGGCAAGGGAAAGGGCAACGTGCGCGCGACGCCAAAGGGACGCGCGGTGGAACCGCAGGCGCTCGACGAAGTCCGAGGGTTATTGGGCGATGATCCGCGCCGGCGCGACCTGCTGATCGAATATCTGCATCGCATCCAGGACCATTACGGCCACATTGCGGCCGCGCACATCGTGGCGCTTGCGGCGGAAATGAAGCTCGCGATGACCGAGGTGTACGAGGTCGCGACGTTCTATCACCATTTCGATGTCGTCAAGGAAGGCGAAACCGCGCCGCCGCGGTTGACGGTGCGCGTGTGCGAATCGCTGTCCTGTGAAATGGCCGGCGCCCAGGCGCTGCTGCGGGAACTCGCCGCCATTGCAGGCAACGACGTCCGGATTCTCGCTGCCCCGTGCGTGGGTCGCTGCCACGCGGCGCCGGTGGCCGTTGTTGGACAGAACGCGTTGGACCGAGCGACGGTCGGTGCGGTCGAGGCGGCGATTGCCGGCAACGCGGTCACAGCGGAAATCGATTGCGCCTACATCGCGTACGATCGATATCGCGCAGCGGGTGGCTACACCACGCTCATCGAATGCATGGACGGCACGCGCGACGTGGAGTCGGTCCTCAAGACGATGGAAGGTTCCGGCCTGCGGGGCTTGGGCGGTGCCGGATTCCCGGCGGGACGCAAATGGCGCATCGTGCGGAGCGAATCGGCGCCGCGGCTTCTGGCCGTCAACATCGACGAAGGCGAGCCCGGCACGTTCAAGGATCGCTATTACCTCGAACGCGACCCGCACCGGTTTCTCGAAGGCATGCTGATCGCCGCGTGGGCGGCGGACATCGCGGAAATCTACGTGTACCTGCGTGACGAATACGCCGGCTGCCGCGAAATTCTCACGCGCGAGCTGGAAGCGTTGCGGGCGAATCCACCCTGCCGGCTCCCCGGCATCCATTTGCGGCGCGGCGCGGGCGCTTACATCTGCGGCGAAGAGTCGGCGATGATCGAATCGATCGAAGGCAAGCGGGGTATGCCGCGCCTGCGTCCGCCGTTTGTTGCGCAGGTGGGCCTGTTCGACCGGCCGACGCTAGAACACAATATGGAAACGCTGTACTGGGTGCGCGATATCCTCGAGAAAGGCGCCGAATGGTTTGCGGGCTCCGGACGCAACGGTCGGACCGGCCTGCGGTCGTTTTCGGTGTCGGGTCGCGTTACGAAACCCGGTGTCCACCTTGCGCCGGCCGGAATTACCGTGCGCGAGCTGATCGATGAATATTGCGGCGGCATGCTGGCTGGGCAGGAGTTCTACGCGTATCTCCCCGGCGGCGCGTCGGGTGGCATTTTGCCCGCGGCGATGGGCGATATTCCACTCGACTTCGATACATTGAACGAGTACGGATGCTTCATCGGCTCGGCGGCAATCATCGTGCTATCGGACCTGGACAAGGCCCGCGATGCGGCGCGCAACCTCATGCATTTTTTTACCGACGAGTCGTGCGGGCAGTGCACGCCGTGCAGGGTAGGCACCGCGAAGGCGAGCACGCTGCTGGCGGCGCCGCGCTGGGATCAGCCGTTGCTGGAAGAGCTGTCGCAGGCGATGGTCGACGCTTCGATCTGCGGGCTCGGGCAGGCGGCGCCCAATCCGATCCGCTGCGTCATCAAGTATTTCCCGCACGAGATCGCGTGAGTTTGGAGAAGCTCTAAATGACCGCGATGCTCCCGCACGAAGTCGCTCCGGCGATGATCGAATTCACGTTGAACGGGCAACCCGCAAGCGCGCGGCCGGGCGAGACCATTCTGCAGGCCGCGAAGCGTCTGGGTGCGGCGATCCCCTACCTTTGTTACATGGAAGGCATGCGTCCCGACGGCAATTGCCGCGCGTGCGTGGTGGAAATCAAGGGCGAGCGCGTACTCGCACCTTCGTGCTGCCGGTACCCGCAGGCGGGGATGGAAGTCGCCAGCGCGAGCCCGCGCGCGCTGCACTCGCAAAAGATGGTGCTCGAGTTGCTGGCCTCCGACATGCCGGCCAAGACCTATAAGACCGACTCCGAATTGGACTATTGGCTGGGGGAGCTCGGCGTCGGCAAGCCGCGCTTCGCGCCCCGGCTGTCGCCCAATCCCGATCTTTCCCATCCGGCGATCGCCGTCAATCTCGACGCGTGCATTCAATGCACGCGCTGCGTGCGCGCATGCCGCGAAGAGCAGGTCAACGACGTCATCGGCTATGCATTTCGCGGTCCGCATTCGGAGATCGTGTTCGACTTGAACGACCCGATGGGAGTCAGCACCTGCGTCGCCTGTGGCGAGTGCGTGCAGGCGTGCCCCACCGGCGCGCTGATGCCCGCCGGCGGCGTTGGGTTGATCGAGGCCGACAAAGCGGTTGCGTCGCTCTGTCCCTATTGCGGTGTCGGCTGTCAGCTCACCTACCACGTCAAGGACAACAAGATCCTGCGCGTCGACGGTCGCGACGGCTTGGCCAACGAGGGCCGCTTGTGCGTCAAAGGCCGTTACGGCTTCGACTATGTCCACCATCGCCAGCGTCTGACCACGCCGCTGATCCGCCTTGCCCACGCGCCGAAATCCGCCGACTTCGTCATGGATCCGGATGACGTCGCGAGTGTGTTTCGTGAGGCGAGCTGGGACGAGGCTCTGGAGGTTGCCGGCGGACGCCTCCGCGAGATTCGCGACAGCAAAGGTCCGCAGGGTTTGGCAGGTTTCGGGTCGGCCAAGGGCAGCAACGAAGAGGCGTACCTGTTCCAGAAGCTGGTACGTACCGGTTTTCGCACCAACAACGTCGATCACTGCACGCGACTGTGCCACGCGTCGAGTGTGGCGGCGCTCCTTGAAGGCATCGGATCGGGGGCGGTATCCAATCCGGTGATGGATGTGCTGCAGGCCGACGTGGTGCTGCTCATCGGCGCCAATCCGGTGGTCAACCATCCGGTTGCCGCGACGTGGATCAAGAATGCCGTCAAGCAGGGAACGCGGCTGATCCTCGCCGACCCGCGCCGCTCCGAGCTTGCGCGCCACGCGACGCACTATCTGCAGTTCAAGCCCGATACCGATGTCGCGCTCTTGAACGCGATGATGCACACGATCGTGCACGAGGGGCTGACCGACCGGGCGTTCATCCGCGACCGCACCAGCGGCTACGCAGAGCTCGCGCGCAACGTCGAAGGTTTCAGCCCCGAAGCGATGGCGCCGCTCTGCGGCGTTCCCGTCGACACCATTCGCGAAGTGGCGCGCCTGTTTGCCACGTCCAGAGCCTCGATGATCCTCTGGGGGATGGGTATCTCGCAGCACGTCCACGGCACCGACAACGCGCGCTGTCTGATCGCGCTATCGCTGGTGACGGGGCAGATCGGCCGTCCCGGCACTGGTCTCCATCCTCTGCGCGGACAGAACAACGTGCAAGGAGCATCGGATTCGGGACTAATCCCGATGGTCTTTCCCGATTATCAGCGCGTCGACGATCCCGAAGCGCGAGCCAAATTCGAACGGCTGTGGGGTGCAACGCTCGATCCCAATCCCGGACTGACGGTCGTCGAGATCATGGACGCCGTGCATGCGGGAGAAGTCCGCGGCATGTACATCATGGGAGAAAATCCCGCGATGTCCGACCCGGACGTACACCACGCGAGGGGCGCATTGGCGAAGCTCGATTGCCTCGTCGTGCAGGATATCTTCCTCACGGAAACGGCGTACCTCGCCGACGTGATACTGCCGGCGACTGCATTTCCGGAGAAGACCGGCACGTTCACCAACACCGATCGGCTCGTGCAATTGGGGCGCCAGGCGCTGGACCCGCCGGGGGACGCCAAACCCGATCTGTGGATCATCCAAGAATTGGCCAGGCGTCTAGGGCTTACCTGGAACTACGGCCATGTCTCGGAAGTATTCAATGAGATGCGCAAGGGGATGGCGTCGATCGCGGGCATTACGTGGGAGCGGCTCGAAGCCGAGTCGGCGGTGACCTACCCGTGTGCACAAGAAGGCGATCCGGGCGATCGTGTGGTGTTCACGGAGGATTTCCCGACGCCAAGCGGACGCGCGCGGCTGGTGCCGGCGGACATCATTGCGGCGGACGAGCAACCCGATGGCGAATATCCGATGGTGCTGATCACCGGACGGCAACTCGAACACTGGCATACCGGCAGCATGACGCGGCGCGCGGCCGTGCTCGACGCAATCGAACCGGAGCCGGTGGCCTCGCTCAATCCGCTCGACATTGCGGCACTCGGCTTGCAGCCGGGCGACGTCATCACAGTGGAATCGCGGCGCGGAAGTATTGCGCTTTATGCGCGCGCGGACGACGGTGCCCCGCAAGGCGCGGTGTTCGTCCCGTTCTGCTTTTATGAAGCTGCCGCCAACCTGCTGACCAATCCGGCGCTTGATCCGGTCGGCAAAATTCCGGAGTTCAAATACTGCGCCGTCAGAGTGACGGCGGGAGGGCGAGTCGCAGACCATTCCAGTTTCGGCGGCGGCCAAACGCTGGCTACTGCAGCCGACTGACCGCCGGTTGTCGGATCACAACGCCGAGTCACAACACCATCGGCTCATGCGGATTTCGTTGCGGCGACGGCACGCGCGGCTAGCGCGCCGCATTCCTGCTAAAGCGCGATTGAACACAATTTAAGGGGAAACAAAAGATGGCAAGCGACAAGACTTCGGTGCGGCAGATTCTCGACAAGGTGAAGGCGGAAGGGCGCACGTCGCTCACCGCGCCCGAAGGCAAGCTCGTGTGCGACGCCTACGGAATTGCCGTTCCCAAGGAAGGTGTGGCAACGTCGGCCGCGGAAGCGTCGAAGCTCGCGTCAGGAATGGGCTTCCCGGTGGTGCTCAAGATCGTCGCACCGACGATTTTGCACAAGACCGAAGCCGGCGGTGTTCTGGTCGGCGTCAAGACGAAGGAGGACGTCGAACGTGGCTATACGACGATCATGGAGAACGCCAAGAAACATGATCGACAAGCGGATCTTCTCGGCGTTCAGGTGCAGCAAATGCTCTCCGGCGGGCAGGAGGTCATCATCGGTGCCGTCACCGATCCGTCATTTGGCAAGCTCGTCGCGTTCGGTCTTGGCGGCATCCTGGTCGAAGTGATGAAGGACATCACGTTCCGCCTGGCGCCTGCCACGCGCGAGGACGCGCTGTCGATGCTCGATGGCATCGCCGCGGCGGAGATCTTGAAGGGAGTGCGTGGCGCAGATCCGGTGAACCGCGACGCGCTGGCGACGCTGATCCAGAACGTGTCCCAACTCATCACCGACTTTCCCGAAATCTCCGAGATGGATCTGAATCCCGTATTCGCGACCAAGAGTGGCGCGACCGCCGCCGATGTGCGGATCGTCGTCGACTGGAATCCTGCGCCCGCGCGCTATCGGCCGCGGCACGACGACATCGTGCGCGACATGAATCGGATCATGAAACCCGATGCGGTGGCGGTCATCGGCGCGTCCGCCGAAGATGGCAAGATCGGCAACTCGGTGATGAAGAACTTGATCAACGGCGGTTACCAGGGTGCGATCTATCCGATCCACCCCAAGGCCGACGAGATCATGGGGAAAAAAGCGTACAAGAGCGTCAAGGACGTGCCCGGCAAAATCGATGTCGCCGTCTTCGCCATTCCCGCGAAATTCGTCGCGCAGGCGCTCGTCGAAGTCGGCGAAAAAAAGATCCCCGGCGCCGTGCTCATTCCCTCGGGTTTCGCCGAAACCGGCAACGTCGCGGGGCAGCAGGAAATCGTCGAAATCGGGCGCAAGTACGGCGTGCGCATGATGGGACCCAACATCTACGGTTTCTACTACACCCCCAAGAATCTGTGCGCGACGTTTTGCACCGCGTACGACGTCAAGGGCAAGGCGGCGTTGTCGTCGCAATCGGGCGGCATCGGCATGGCGATCATTGGCTTTTCGCGTTCGGCAAAAATGGGCGTATCGGCGATCGTCGGCCTGGGCAACAAATCCGATATCGACGAGGACGATCTGCTCACTTTTTTCGAGCAGGACGACAATACGCAGATCATCGCCCAGCATTGCGAAGACTTGAAGGACGGCCGCGCGTTTGCCGAAGTCGCGAAGCGCGTCTCGAAGAAGAAGCCCGTGGTGATGCTCAAGGCCGGCCGCACCAGCATGGGCGCGCGCGCCGCGAGCTCGCATACCGGTGCGCTCGCCGGCAACGACAAGATTTACGAAGACGTCTTGCGGCAGTCGGGCGTCATTCGCGCGCGCAGCTTGCGCGACCTGCTCGAATTCGCCCGCGCGATTCCCGTGCTGCCCACACCCAAGGGCGAGAACGTCGTCATCATCACCGGGGCGGGCGGTTCCGGCGTGCTTTTGTCGGATGCTTGCGTCGACAACGACCTCTCGCTGATGGCGATGCCGGCCGATCTGGACGCCGCGTTTCGCAAATTCATTCCCCCGTTCGGCGCCGCGGGCAACCCGGTCGATATCACCGGCGGCGAGCCGCCGAAAACTTATCAGAACACGATTCGCCTCGGGCTCGAAGACCCGCGCATTCATTCGCTCGTGCTGGGCTATTGGCACACGATCATCACGCCGCCGATGGTATTCGCCAAACTGGTTGCCGAGGTCGTCGAAGAAATGAAGGCCAAAGGCATCGACAAGCCGATCGTCGCTTCGCTAGCCGGAGACGTGGAGGTCGAGGAAGCCGCCGAATACCTGTTCGACCACGGCGTGCCGGCGTATCCGTATTCGACCGAAATGCCGGTCGCGGTGCTGGGCGCCAAGTACCGGTGGGCACGTGGAGCGGGATTGATTTGAGGGTATGATGACTACGTGATTCGCAAGCCATCATCTCCGGTGCCATAATGGACATCATGCTTAATTTTCGGGTTCCTCCCAAGATCAAGGAGCAGCTTGAAAAGCTCGCCGAAGCCACGGGGCGCAGCAAGACCTACCTGGCGGTGGAGGCGCTCCAGTCTTACCTCGACGAGCAAGCTTGGCAAATAGCGGATATTCGGCAGGGAATCAAAGAGGCCGACGCTCTAGACTTTGCGACGCCGAAAGAGGTTGCCGCCCTCAAGAAAAAACTCGGCTATGTTCGAGGTTAGATGGACGCGGCAAGCGCTCCGCAACCTTGAATCAATCACTGCCTACATCGCACGCGACAATCCAGAAGCTGCAAAGAAATTTTCCGACACTGTCTTCGACCGCGTCGAGCACTTGGCACAGTTCCCTGCGGTAGGACGCCCCGGGCGAGTTCTTCGCACGCGCGAGCTCATTGTGCATGAGAATTACCTCGTCCCGTATCGCGGGAAAGGCGATTGCGTAGACATTCTCAGGGTTCAACATGTGAAACGCAGGCCGCCGGAGAAATGGCGGACAGGTGAATAATTCTTAGCGGGTGCAGCGAGGGTAGGTAGTGATTACGCCCGGCGCATTGTCCGGAGAGTGTGGTCCCTGGAATCCCGGGCTCGTTTCTCATTTGCCCAGGGAGTTGCTGCCGCTGTCCACGATGTTCCGGCCCGCAAACGTGCTGACCAGCATCGAGAAAGCGGAGGAACTGCACGACCTCACGGGTATGGCTCTTCCCGATCTCGTCGCGTTCCGGCCCGAGCGCTTGCTGTTGCACGAGTTGCTGATTCGCGTCACAGCTGATTTGTCGGTGCCAAGCGGATCGCGCGTCGAGGATCTGGGCATCAATTTCCGGCAGATGACCAACGCCATCCTCGCGAACCATTTCGCGTCGCGGATGGGGGAGGTTACGGCGGCCTATGACGCGCTTAAGTGGCAGCTCTCGCGGGTGATCGAAGACGAGCTGGCGGCCCGGCTCTTCGCGTCTGGCGCGGGCGCCCGTCCGACGATTCCCGAGCGCAGGAGGGGACTTTTCGGTCTGCTTTTTGGTCCGCTCCGCGGCGCCTCTACGATTGCCGCCCTGCTTCCCGCCGATCCATCGGGACCCGCCCAACCGGAGGACGCGATCAGTGCGTGGCAAGCCAGAGCGCGGTCCGGCGATGATGCTTTGCACAAGGCCGCGTACCGGTCGCTCGTCAAGGTCGTATCGTCGTTGCTGGGCCGTCACGGCCGCGTGTGGGGAACACCCGAGCTGATCGCGTCGGTGGCGACGGACCTCGCCTGCAACGACCATGGCAGCGAAGAAATCGGGCGCCTTATCGAGCCCTATTTTCTCGATGCGGCACGCCGCGAAGGCTTTTCGCTGCTGCCGGCTCAGGCGCGGCCGGTCATCATGAACACAAAGGGGGCATCGGCGGCCGGCAAGAGCACGATGCGCCCGGAGCAGAAGACGCTTGCGGAAAGGATCGGCGCGAACTGGAGTGATTTCGCGCTGATCAGTCCCGACATCTGGCGCAAGCAGCTCTTGGATTACAGCTCGCTGGGAGCCGCGTACAAGTACGCAGGCGCATGCACAGGCGAGGAGTTGCGCATCATCAACCACAAGCTTGATCGGTACATGGCGCGCAAGGCCGAACGTCTGGCGATGTCGCATCTGTTGATCGATCGCTTCCGCTTCGACAGCTTCGCGCCGGCCTCCGACGAGGCGGGAAGCAATCTGCTGACGCGATTCGGACATACCGTCTATCTGTTTTTTATGATCACGCCTCCTGAGGAAATCGTGGAGCGTGCATGGCGACGCGGCCTCGAAGTCGGCCGCTACAAGGCCGTCGACGATTTACTCGCGCATAACATCGAAGCGTACTCGGGCATGCCCCAGTTGTTCTTCACGTGGGCGCTACGAGCGGACAAGCAGGTGCATTTCGAATTGCTCGACAACACCGTGCCGTTTGGCGAACGACCGCGCACCGTGGCGTTCGGCTGGAACGGAGAACTGAACGTGCTCGACGTCAAGTCGATGCTGGATGTACAGAGATTTCGAAGAGTGGACGTGCGTGCCACCGGTCCGCACAACCTCTACGAGGACCGGGACCTGGTGGCACCAGAGAACAATACGAGCTTTCTGCTCGAATGCGCCCGCCGGCTTCCCCGGCTCAACTTCGCCGATCAGGCGACGGGCCGCGTCTACCTCTGCATTGCCGCGGGCATGCCGCTTTGGGCAGACGCCGACGCATTGCACGCGGCAATGGCCAACCCGGAGACGCGCGCGGGCGTTCTGGCGGTGGCGCCCGATGTCGCGAAAGGGCGGCCGATCCCGGGTCCGCAGACACCGGTGTACTTAGCCGAGCAACTGGGCATCGAGCGAATCCACACGCTCGGACGGTGGGGATCGCTCTATTGAGGTCTGCGCTAGATGACCGTCAATCCGCCCCGATCCAGTGCGCTGATACTCGCGTCACGGCGGGCCAAGCTCGGCAAGTTGCAGCGCGCGCTGCCGACCGCATCCGATCGACCGATTGACACGGCAAGAGACGGGCGGCATACTGTTAAACAGTTGTTAAACAACGGCGTTGGAAACAGCCTTAAGACCAAGATTCCGGAAACGATATGCTCGGCATCCGCCTCGAACCCGAACTCGAACGACGCCTCGATTGGCTCGCCGATGCGACCGGTCGCCCCAAGAGCGAACTTGCGCGTGAGGCGATCCGCAGGTATCTGGAGGCGAACGCCGAGGAGGCCCGCCGCCAGTCAATTCTCGCCAGCCGGGCCGCCGAGTCAGAGTTCCTTTCCGACGACACCGGTTGGACGCGCTAGATGGAGCACTCGCCCCGCGGCGGGGCGAAGTCGTGCTCGCGGTGGCTTCGGGCGACTACGGCAAGCCGCGGCCGGCACTGGTCATCCAATCGGATCTTTTCAACGAGACGCACGCGAGCGTCACCGTCTGTCCCATCACCTCGACGCTCGTCGAGGCACCGTTATTTCGCATTGCATTGCGGCCATCGCGGGCGAACGGATTGCAAAAACCATCGCAGGTGATGGCCGACAAGGTCCAGACGCTCAAGCGCGAGCGCGTTCGCGAGCGCATCGGCGTGATCACCCGTGAGCAGATGCTATCGGTGGACGGCGCACTACGGCTCTGGCTGCGCGTCTAGCGAGACCTCGTCATG
Source organism: Casimicrobiaceae bacterium (assembly GCA_051003055.1). Taxonomy (GTDB): domain Bacteria; phylum Pseudomonadota; class Gammaproteobacteria; order Burkholderiales; family Casimicrobiaceae; genus VBCG01. The sequence continues at coordinate 613 of JBPCLS010000196.1, read as the reverse complement.
GGCAAGATATCGGCTGTCAGACGGGCTACGAGAGGGCCGGCGCAACGTCCTGCTCGAGCCCTCAAGCCATGACGGCAGAGGGATCGACGTAAGCATGCCCCAGTGCCTGCGCCACGGGTTCGCAGGTCACCTTCCCAAAGGCGATGTTGAGCCCATTGCGAAGATGCGCGTCCTCCGTGAGCGCGCGCTTCCATCCTTTGTCGGCGATCGCCAGCACGAACGGCAACGTGGCATTGTTGAGTGCGAACGTGGAGGTACGGGGCACGCCGCCAGGCATATTGGCCACGCAATAGTGCGTTACACCGCTCACGACATAGACTGGATCGGCGTGGGTTGTGGGGCGGGAGGTTTCGAAACAGCCGCCCTGGTCGATCGCGACATCGACAATCACCGAGCCCGGCTTCATGCGGGCGACGATCTCCGCCGCAACGAGTTTGGGTGCGGACGCCCCCGGAATGAGGACACCGCCTACCACGAGGTCGGCGCTGATGACGTGATTTTCGATGGCATCGCGCGTCGAGAATACGGTATTGAGCGGACGTCCGAATTGCCGCCATAGCGCGCGTAGCACCTCGGTATTGCGATCGAGCACCCACACCTCGGCGCCCATGCC
>JBPCLS010000195.1:0-3246 GCA_051003055.1 Casimicrobiaceae bacterium | reverse complement strand
CGCTCAGCATGTCGATGAGCATGATCGTCGCAACAACGATGAGGAGGATTGCGCCTGCGTCGGCGAAATAGAGAAGCTGGATGGAGGTGAACAGGTCGTGCCCGATGCCGCCGGCGCCGACGAATCCGACAATCGTGGCGCTGCGCACGTTCAACTCCAGGCGCCAGAAGGTATAGGACATGTAGTTCGGAATCACCTGCGGCAATACCGCGAACCGTATTTCCTGGAACCAGTTGCCGCCCGCGGCGCGAATGCCGTCGAGCGGCAGCGTACTGATGTTTTCGTTCACCTCGGCGAACAGCTTTCCTTGTGCCCCGATCGTGTGGACGGTAATGGCGAGGACACCGGCGAGCGGTCCGATTCCAAACGCGATGATGAACAGCAGTGCCCAGACGATATCGGGAACAGTGCGCGCGACCTCGAGCACCCGACGCATCACCCAATAGATCAGGTAATGGCGCGCGAGGTTACGGGCGGCGAAGAAACTCAAGAAACCGCCGATCGCCGTGCCGAGCACGGTGGCGAGATACGCCATCAGCAGCGTGTTGAGCAGGCTGTCGAGCCACTTCCCGACGTCCCAGTACCACTCTGCGACGTCGTGGGCAAACGTCCCGAGCGCGATAGGGGGCACCAGCTTGACGAGAAAGTCCATGGTCCGTGGAAGCCCCTGGGCCAGCGTCACCAGGTCGAATTTCGCCGTGATGCCGGCCGCAATTGCGCAGACGAGGAATGCAGCCCCGAACAGGAACGCATAGATCTTCTTCTGGCGCCGATAGGCGGCATATTCGCTCTCGAAGCGCGCGGCGGGACCGCGCGGCTTCGCAACACCGGCGGTCGTTGCTGTCACTTCGCCTTGCGCCGGCGCGCCTCGCGCTCATCGACCGCTGCCTGGCACATCAGCTCGTAGTTTTTGTGAGCCACGGGCACCATGCCGCTGGTGCGCCCCTGTGCAACCGCCTCGGCCAGTTTCATATCGTGGTCCTTCAGCGTGACGAAGAGCTTTTCCAGGGCCGCGCGCATCTAGGGCGGCACATCCTTGCGGATCACCACTGGCGGCGAAGGCAGCGGGTCCGATGTCCACACAACGCGGATTTGCTCTCGCTTGAGCAGCCCCTGATTCATCATGGCGCGAAGATTACCGATGTTATCGTTCTTCGAGGTCCAGGTGAAAGCGGCATCGTAGGTGCCTCGGAGTACTCCAAGAACGCTCTGCGGGTGACCGCCGGAGAGTGGGCTCTTGAAGTATTCGTCGACCGGTTTGCCCATCGCGCGAAAGGCTGCCGTCGGGATCAGGTACCCCGATCCGGACAGCGGATCCGTGCGCGCGACGACTTTGCCCTTCAGGTCCTCGATGGTCTGATACGGACTGTCGGCCTTCACGACGATGACCGCGTTGTAGCCCATCGTGCCGTCGGGCTCCTGCGCTGCCACCAGCGGCTCGACGCCCCCTTGGCTGTCCATGTGGGTCTGGCAGTAGCTGAAGCCGGAGAGCCACGCAAGATGGATCTGTCCGGCGATGAGGGCGTTCATCACGCCGGAATAGTCGGTTGCCTGATAGAGCTCCCACTTCACGCCCGTTTCCTTCTCTGCGTGCTTGAGGAAAGTGTCCATCGACTTTGTCGTCGATGTCTGGGTTTCGACCGGTATCACGCCATACTTTACGACCGGATATTTCTGCTGCCAGCCGCCGCTCTGCGCGGTGACCGTCCCGGCCGACAGCAGGGTGGCCAGCGCGAGCGCGGCAGCCACATTTCGCAATTGCATTTTGATCATGATCGCATCCTCCGTTGAAGTGTAGCGGTCTTCCTGGCCGTCGCTCGGTATGAGCCGGCAAGGCATTCCTCATCAGTCAGTTTCGGTGCGCGCCTCCGGCATATCCCGCGTGGTCGGCGCCGACGTGGCCGTAAGCGCGAGCTCGACTTCTTCATCCCCGGGATCGCCGCCGCCATAAATTTCCCGTGCGATTGGCTCCGTCAGTTTCGACGGCGGACCGTCGAAGACGAACGCGCCTTTGCGCATGCCGATGATGCGATCGCAGTAGTCTCTCGCGGTCTGCAGCAGGTGGAGATTGCAAATGACGGTTATCCCATCTTCCTGGTTGATGCGGCGCAATGAATCCATCACGATGGTGGCGTTGCGCAGGTCGAGGGAAGCGATCGGCTCGTCGGCGAGAAGGATCTTCGGCTCCTGGACAAGTCCCCGGGCGATGGCAACGCGCTGCTGCTGCCCCCCGGAAAGCTCGTCCGCGCGGTAAAGCCCGTGGGAGACCATGTCGAGTCGTTGCAGAGCCCGAATGGCGAGCGTACGGTCGTGCGCGGAGAACAACATGAGCAGCGTGGGCAGGGTTCTGTTATAGCTGATACGCCCCATCAGGACGTTGGCCATGACCGTAAGCCGCGGAACCAGATTGAACTGCTGGAATACCATGGCACATCGAGCGCGCCATTCTCGCAGCCGGCGTCCCCTCAGTGCACAGACGTCGATCTCGGAGCCGAATACGTCATCGCAAAGAATGCGGCCTGACGACGCGTCCGCCAACCGGTTGATCATGCGCAGCAGCGTTGATTTTCCAGCACCGGAGCGTCCGATAATCCCGACCATCTGACCCGTCGGCACTTCGAACGTCACAGTGTCGACTGCGACCAGCGATCCAAACGACTTCGTCAATCGCTCGACTTTAAGCATCAAGCCCTCTGTTTACTCCGTGAGCGCGGGTCAAGCTCGAACGAACTCACGGCGCCGTCGAGGTAGCAACCTGCGGCCCGCTTGCAGGGACCGGGAACGTCGTATCGGGTCTTCTTCTGGAGCGGATTGCCACGCGGACAGACACCCTATCTTTCGGCCGATGTTGGCGGAAGGACGCAACACCTGTCAAGACAAAGCGTCATGCATGCGCCACCGCGACCAACCGCGATTCGCCGTGCCTGGACAAGTCCACACTCGCGAATCCGGCCTCGCGCAACCATCCGTTGAGCAGGTGCGCGGGGCCGGTATCGGGCAGCGGCGCGAACGAGAAGTCCGCCTGATGTACGAGCACGAGCACGTTACCCTTCGCACGCAGCACTCGCGCTGTCTCGCCGAGCAGCAATTGCATATCGACGTTGTGGCTCGTGACGCGGTAGAGCACGACGATATCGAAGGCTTCGTCGTCGAAGGGCAGCCACGGGTCGTGCGAAGCCGCGGAGTTGCCGGGCAGCCGATAGAGCGCGGCCTCATCGGCGACACCGTCCAGATCCGAGGCGGTCA
>JBPCLS010000194.1:0-6565 GCA_051003055.1 Casimicrobiaceae bacterium | reverse complement strand
GCGACGGGACGCGCCGCAGGCGGAACTGCAACCACGGCCCCCGTTGCTGGTATCGTCGCCATCGATCCACCCGCATTGCCGGGCTTCGCGGTCGGATAGAACGTCGAGGCTGGCGGCGGTGCTTCCGCGCCGGACCGCACGCCGGGGATCCGCCCCAGATCGGGCTTGACTGCCGGAGCAGCGGCCAGCAGTGGCGCGTTGGCAGCCATCGCGCCAGATACGTGGACCAGATTGGCGTGCGCCGGTTTGCGGGCGACGAACGCGGCCCCCGGCACTGCCGTGATCGCCCCTGGTACGTGCCAGTTCGCATAACGCGTCGGAGCCGCATGCGCACGCTCGGCAACATTGACCGCGTACGGGCGGTTGTAATGGTCCCAGCAACGGTGGGAACAACGGCCCCACCAGGGTCGATAAGCCTCGCCCCAGCCGAGCGGCACCCAGCCGTAGACAGGCGAACCATACGACGCCGAAAAGCCCCAGCCCGGCCCGCCGGCCCAGCCGACCAGCGCCGGCGCCCAAACCGGGCGGGCGACGTATCCGCCGGGGCACCAGCCCCAGCGGCCGCCGATGTGCGCCCAACGACCGTAATGAAACGGGGCGTAGCCCCACGGCGCGTAATCGACCCAGGTCCATCCCCAGCTGCCGACCGACGTCCAATAGCCATTGCGGTAGGGGGCCCAATCCGCGGCCACCGCCGACGGATACCAGACCGCGCCGTACTCGGTCGTCGTCTCCCAGGTACCGTATTCGTCCAGATCGGCGTAGCCCACCATCTGACGCGACACATACGCGGTCGCGCGGCTGCGCTCGTAGCGGCGGTCGCGATTGGCGCTCCACGAGTCGAATCCGTCTATGCCGGTGCCGTTACGCACGTCCGCATGCTGGGGCTCGGCCCCTTCCAGAAGCGCGGTCTGGCCGGGCAGCACCTGCTGCACCCCACCTCCGGTCGCGACGTTCGCTTCGCCCTCGCGCACGGCGAGCTGCGTGTGCCGCCGGTCATCGGCGACTACGATCCGGTAAATCCCCGGACGCGTGATCGCGATTTGGGCGTTGGGCGTATCGATCCGCGCGACCTCACCGAGATCCAGCACGCGCACCCGCACGATGACGTGGCCCTGCGCGACGAACACGGCGAAATTTCGGTCGTCCAAGCGAGATACGTGCAGATTCGTGTCCCCCGCGAGCCGAAACTGGCCGCCGCCGTAGTCGACTTCCGCGCGGCCCTCGCGGGCGACCCACAAGTTGTCGCCGGTGGTCACCGGATAGTTCTGCCCGATCTCTGTCCATTGGTCGGGCTTGTCCTGCGTAGAGAGATAGAGTTCGCCGCCGGTGTCCGCGATCCGCCCGACGCGACCCGGCAGATCGCCGTCGGCCCGCGCGGGCACCGGCATCGACGCGAACAGCGCCGCCAGCACGAGCAGAACCGCCGCCAGCACGAACCCACGATGCCGCAGACCTGCCGGGGCTGCCTCGCTGGCACGGAGCGGCGTGGGTCGACCGATGGGCATCATGAAGCTCCTTTTCATTCCTGCAACAACGTCCGCGCGGTCCCGATCGTTGACGCTGTGTCGACGGCGGATTCCCATCCTTTTGCCTTAAAATTCACCGGGGCCGCTTGTGCGTTAGTCCAGCGTCAGCCCGAATGAACCAAGCAAACTCCCAAGGAGAAAAATCCATGCGTAGACTACGCTCGGCGTGTCTTGCCGGCGCCATCGTGTGTGCACTGAGCGCCAGTGTCGCGAACGCTCAGTACAGCAATGTGTACGTTTTCGGCGACAGCTTGAGCGATGCCGGACAGTACGGTGCGCGGTTCACGACCAATCCCGGCCTCACCGCCTTCGAATATCTGGCGCAACGTTATGGTTTTTCGGTTGGCCCCTCTTTCACCGGGGGAAATGATTTTGCGCAGGGCGGCGTACGCGTGAATGCTCCCGCAGCCAACCTTCCTCCCAACCTCCCCAACCTTTCGGTCGTGCAGCAGGTGTCGCAGTTGCTGGCGCGAGGGCCCCTTGATTCCGGCGCTCTGTACGCGATCCAGGGCGGCGCCAACGACATTCGAGACCTGTTACTGCAGGCGAGTGGAGGGCGGATAACCCAGGCGCAGTTGCAGGCGGGCGTGGCGCAGGCGGCGACCGATCTCGCCACACAGGTCGGTCGTCTTCGTGCCGCCGGCGCGCAGTACATTGTCGTGCAGAACGTCCCCGATCTTGGCAAGACGCCATTGGCCGCGGCGCTCGGCGCCCAAGCCACCCTTACGTCGCTTTCGGGACTGTTCAACTCGACGCTGGACACCGCGCTCTCCGCCGCCAATTCGCCCGTCGTACAGGCCAACATTTTCCGGCTGTTGAACGAATTTGTCACAAATCCCGCCGCGTTCGGTTTCACCAACGTGACCGTTCCGGTGTGTACGACTGCGAGCGCTCTGCAATGCACGCCATCCACGCTGCGCGATCCCAGCGGCAACCTGACGTACGTCTTCTCAGACCCCTTCCATCCGACAACCGGCGCGCACCTCGCGGCGGCGGCGGCGATTGCGTCATTGCTCGAAGGTCCGCAGCAGATCGCGGCATTAGGCGAAGCGCCGCTCGCCGTCGAGCGCGCAAACTTTCGTGCCCTCGACTCGCGGATGATGTCGGCGTCCTACGCGCCGTTGTCGCCACGGAAGAGCCAGGCGTGGGCCGCGTACGATTACGGCAACGATGACTTAAGCGCTGGGACATTTTCCGGAGAAGGCGATTCGCACACGATCACCGTCGGCGGCGACATGCGGCTGTCGGACCGCTTGCTCGTGGGCGTTGCGTTTGGCTACACCGAATACAAGGGCGATTTCGGCGGGTCCGGCGGCAGCTTCACGCTAAAGGAGCCGACGATCACCGCGTACGTCGGCTATGGTGAAGGACCGTGGTGGGTCGGCGCGACTGCCGGAGGCGGCAGTCTCGATTACAGCGAGGTCCGCCGCAATCTCGTCTTCAGCGCAGGGAGCCGCGGCGAATCGGGCGACACGCGCGGCTATCACGTCATCGGCCGGGTTCTCGGCGGGTACTGGTTCAAGCTCGACCAATGGAATCACGGCCCGTTCGCCAAGCTCACGTACCAAGAGGCGACGGTCCGCGCGTTCAGCGAGAACAGCACGTCGAGCACCGGGCTGCGTTATGGCCAGCAGAGACGCGAATCGCTGATCGGGAGCTTGGGCTGGCAGGCTTCCGGCGACATCAACGGCTTCCGGCCGTTCGCCCGCGTGACATGGGAATTCGAGACCGAGGATGACGCGCGGCAAGTCAGCGCATCACCCAATGGTCTCTCCAGCTCGTTTGCCGTACCCGGCTACCGGCCGGACGATAATTACGGACTCTTCAACGCGGGGGTTGCCCGGGACTTCGGCGGCGTGACCGGTTTCGTGTACGGGTCGGGAACCACGAGCAAGAGCGACGGCGATTATTGGGGCGTCACGTTAGGCATTCGCGTACCGCTGTAGCGCGTTCTCGAAGCAAAGGATGCGGACTGACGGCCCATTGGACGTTGACCCCCGGAGCGTCCGCGACCGGTACGCGCGGAATCTTCACGGCTGCCGCGGTTTGCGCGGTGCCCGCGCGAACGCGCGGTCATAGAGCGGACGCGGCAGGAGCTTCAACATCGTGCCGATCCACGCCATCGGCCAAGGCAGCACGTAAAAGCGGCGCCGGCGTGCGATCGCATTCGCGATCAGGCTCGCCGCGCGGTCCGGGGCAAGCAGGAAGGGCATCGAGTAAGGATTCTGCGCGGTCATCGGCGTCGCGATAAAGCCGGGACAGATAGTAACGACTGCCACGCCGCTGCCGGCGAGCTCAACGCGCAGGCTTTCGAGATAGATCACCGCCGCCGCCTTCGACGCCGAATACGCTCCCGATCCCGGCAGCCCGCGAAAGCCCGCGACACTGGCAATCCCCGCCAATACGCCGCGGTGCTCGCGCCGCATTGCCGCCACAAACGGATGAAACGTATGGACGAGGCCCAGCACATTGGTGTCGAAAACGGCGCGAAACGTCTCCAGATCGGCGGCGTGCTCGGTGAGCGTACCGCTGGAGACGCCGGCATTGCCGATCACAACGTCGGGAACGCCGAAGCGCTCGAGAAAATCAGCGCCGGCGGCCTGCAACGCGCCGGCGTCGCGCACATCCCCAACGTAAGTTTCTGCGGTCGCCGGTGCAATATCTGCCGCGAGTCGCGCAAGGGGCGCGGCGCGCCGTGCAAAGAGACCCAACGTGGCGCCTTTCGCCGCATAATGCCGCGCGAGCGCATGGCCGAGGCCCGACGACGCGCCGGTCAAAAAAACCTTCACGCGGCGCGCGAACGCTGCGGCTGGTCAACTCTTCGGACGCTCCGCGCGGGCCAGCGCGACCAGCGCGTCCAGTGCGGCCGGCATCATCGCGTGCGAGCCGACCTTATCCGAAGCCGTGACAAACTTGCCGTCGACAATGATCGTCGGGACCGACTGAATGCTGTACGCGCCTGCAAGCTGACGCGCGCGATTGACCTTGCCGGACATCGCGAACGACTTGTACATGTCCTCGACCTTCTTGCGATCGAGACCCTTGCTCGCCGCCCAATCGAAGAACTCCTGGTCGCTGCCGAGGTTCGCCCCTTTGCCATGAATCGCCGTGAACACGTCCGGCGAAAGCTTCGACTCCTCCCCCAGCGCTTCGAGCGTGTAGTAGACCTTGGCCAGGCCTTCCCACCGCGGCTGGAACATGACCGGCACGCGTTTGAACTGAATATCGGCGGGCGCATTCTTGAGCCACGACTGCAGTGCCGGCTCCAACTCACCGCAATGCGGACACGCGTACGAAAAGAACTCGATGACTTCGATCTTCTTTCCCGATTCCACCGGTTGTGGGTTCTTGAGCCTTAAATATTGCTTGCCTTCGGCCAGTTGCTGGGCGAATACGCCGGTCGCCACGAGCGCGAAGACTGCCGCGACGAGCGCCATCCCGCCGCGCGCCATACGATTTGCAAGCAATGGGAAGCGAATGCGGTTCATGCTAACTCCTTCTGGATGTGCGTCAGAGCCATCAACGTACGTACATTAACGCGCGTAAGCAGCGTTGCGCCGACTCTTTTTAAGACGTGCAACCGCGCCGTCAGTTCATTTAGAACTTGATCACCGCCGCATCGAAGCCGTTTTTTGCAAGATCCGCTTTGATGCGCGTCAACTCGTCCGTGTTGTCGTAAGGGCCGAGGCGTACCCGAAAACGGACTGCCTTGTCAGGCAGAACGACGGTTTGTACGTTCGCCTGCCAGCCCGCGAGCGCCAGTCGCGCTTTTAAATTGTCCGCGTCCGATTCGTTCGCGAACGACCCCGCCTGCAGCCAGAAGCGCTCAGCCGCCTTGGGCGCCTTGGCGCCAGGTTCGACTGCCGCGAGCTTGTCGGGAGGGCGATCCAGCGCGGTCTTTTCCGGCGGCCGGTCCGCTGCTTTGCCTGACGCTTTTTCGGGCGAGCGCTCCCTGGCTTGATCGGCGATTGTGCGGTCGGTCCGGTCAGCCGCGCGCCGGTCCGCCTGCTTCGTCTCTTCGCCGCTTGGGAGGATCTTATAGAAATCGAAGCGCGGCTTCTCGGGAGCGTCGGCGCGCTCGCTGCGCCCACCTTTGCCTGCATCGCGCGGCGGGTCGCGCGTGTCTTTCGCCGCCCCCGAGGTCAGAAACGGCGAGTTCGTGCTCGAGAGGTAATACGCGACCCCCGCCGCGAGACCCAAACCCAGCACGAGTCCGATGAAAATACCGAGTACCGTGCCACCCCGGCCCGCCTTGCGCGACGAGCGCGTTCGGCGCACGGGCGCGGACGCCGGCACACGGGTCATGCAACGCTCTCGTCAATTGTGCCAGGCACCTTGTTCCACCTTTTCAACACTATTCACATCTCTTCCGGAGCCGCGATCCCGAGCACATTGAGGCCATTCCTCAATACCTGTCCCGTTGCGACCGCCAACGCGAGCCGCGCTCGCTTAACCCGCTCGTCGTCGACCAAGAATCGCTCCGCATTATAGTAACTGTGGAAATCGTGGGCTAATTCCTTCAAGTACGACGTGATCACATGCGGCGCGAAATCGCACGCAGCCTTGGTGAGCTCTGCCGGATAGTCGGCAAGCCGGCGCAACAATGCCTGCTCGAACGGACTCGTCAACGGCGCCAGATCCGCATCCGAGAGTAGGGCAGCGGCTTCCGTAAGCGCGATTCGCGCCTGCTTCAAGACCGATGCAACGCGCGCGTGGGCGTACTGGACGTAGTACACCGGATTGTCGTCGGAGCGCGAGCGCGCAAGATCGATATCGAAGACGAATTCGGCCTCGGCTTTGCGCGAAACCAGAAAAAAACGCACGGCGTCGCGGCCCGCCTCGTCGATCAAATCGCGCAGCGTGACGTAGCTGCCGGCGCGTTTGCTGATCTTGACCTCTTCACCGCCGCGCATCACTGTGACCATCTTGTGGATCACGTAATCGGGATAGCCGGGGGGAACGCCGAGTCCCGCGGCCTGCAATCCGGCACGCACGCGCGTCACCGTGCTGTGATGATCGGAGCCTTGAACATTGAC
>JBPCLS010000193.1:0-8581 GCA_051003055.1 Casimicrobiaceae bacterium | reverse complement strand
CTCCCAATCCCGACAACCTGTTGGTCGCAAGCCGTAACTTCTACCTCGATCCGACCCACCGCCGACCCCTCCCGCAGGAACTGCTGATATTCATGACCCGCTTTGCCGGCTTTCACGACGCCGAATTCCTGCCGTTGAATCCGGTCACGCCGGACGCACCTGCCGATCGCTTGCAGGGCTTGATGGATAGCGCGCAGGATTACGCCGTCGTCGCTCGCAAGCCGGATCGCGCGTCCTGATTGCCAGGACGTTAGCCGCTACCGCTACCGATGCGCGCAGCCCTCTGTCACCAATCGATCTTGTTCGGAGACGCCATAGGTCACGATATCTTCGGTATGCGGAGTGTGCTGGAGCGCTTGGGGTACGACGTCGAATTCATCGGTGAATTCGCGAGCGAGGAAGTCAGGACCCGAGGTCGCGTGATACCGCCAGCTGAAGCCGACATGACGCGCTACGATCTTGTCCTCTACCACCACAGCATTCTCTGGCGCGAGGGCGAGGAGCTCATTTTGAATCGGTACGCGGGACCAACTGTGCTTCGCTATCACAACATCACGCCCGCCCATTACTTCACTCCATTCGCTGCGATTTATGTGGAACACTGTCAACAAGGGAGGACGCAGACCCAGCGCTTCGCAGAACGGTACCCAAAGACACTCTGGCTTGCGGACTCCGGTTTCAATCAAGACGATCTCGTCGCATCCGGCGTCCCAGCGCAACACATCCGGGTAGTGCCGCCGTTTCATCAGGTCAACGCAGTCTCTACGGCACAAAGCCGAACGGAAACCGGCGCGATCCAAGGCTTGTTCGTTGGCCGTTACGCGCCCAACAAAGGTCACGAGCACTTAATAAAGGTCGCTTGCGCGGCGCGGAAAATTCTTCCGGTGCCGCTCCATGTGCGCATGGTAGGAACTCGCGATGCTGTGCTTCAGGGTTACCTTGACTGGTTAGACGCTTTGATTCGAGAGCTCGACGTATCCGATGTCGTGCGTCTCGATGGACGGCTCACCGAAGCCGACCTCAACGTCGCGTTCGAAGAAGCCGACGTATTCGTCTGCATGAGCGAGCACGAGGGCTTTTGCGTGCCTATCGTCGAAGCGCAGGCGCGGGGTTTGCCCGTTGTCGCGTCGGCTTGTGCCGCTGTCGTCGAGACGGCCGGCGCCAACCAAGCGATCCTGCCCATCCCGAAGATCCCAACCGACTACGCCTGGTACGCGCGCGCGTGCCTGGACGCGGTTCGGCATCAGCCGTTTCGCCGCGCTCTGACCGAGGCCGGCTACCGCAATTTCTACAATCGCTTCGCGCCGGACCGGATCGACGTGGCGTTCGCCGAGGCATTGGTTCCGGTGCTGCAAAGACATCTCTCATGAAAGTGGCGATTGCCACGGTCCAGGTGCCGTTCCTTCGCGGCGGCGCCGAGGGCTTGGCGGCATCGCTGCGAGACGAGCTTTGCCACCGCGGCATCGATGCCGATATCGTAAGCGTTCCGTTTAAATGGTATCCACCCAGTGTCGTGATCGACCACATGTTGGCCGTGCGGATGTTGGATTTGACGGAGGTCAACGGCGAAGGTATCGATCGCGTCATTACGCTCAAATTCCCCGCGTTCTATATCGAGCATCCGCTCAAGGTCGCCTGGATCCTGCATCAGCATCGGCAAGCTTACGACCTGTTCGGCACCGAGTTCGGAGACTTGCACCAAACCGAGCAAGGCCGCGCGGTCGCCGAGGAAATCGCGCGCTGGGACACCGCCCACTTGAGCGCGCATCGAAATCTGTTCACGATCTCCGCTTTGGTGAGCCGCCGTCTGCGGGAACATAACGCACTGGAGTCAAAGCCGCTCTACCACCCACCCCCTCTGGCGGATCGCTTCAGTTGCAACGGATTCTCGCCGTTCATTTTGGTGCCGGGTCGTCTCGATCCGATCAAACGCCAGCATCTCGCCATTGAAGCGCTCGGCCGATGTCCGGGTACGCTGCGCCTAATCATCATCGGGCCTCGCAGTGGCCCCTACCGCGAGCGCCTCGAGCGGCTGATCGGCTCGCTTGGCCTTTCCGCGCGCGTCGAGATCAAGGGCGAAGTCGGCACGGAGGAGAAGCTTCGACTGTATGCGGAATGCCTTGCCGTCTACAACGGCGCGTACGACGAAGACTATGGTTACGTGACGCTTGAGGCTTTTCTCGCCGGAAAGCCCGTGATCACTCATACGGACTCAGGCGGAGCATTGGAGTTCGTGACGGAAGGCGCCAACGGAAGGATCGTTCCGCCGGACGCTGATTCGCTTGCTTCGGCGATGTCGGCGCTGGTTGGCGATATGGCTCAGGCGCGCGCGTGGGGTGGGGCCGGAAGGGCAAGCCTCGCGGAAAAAGGCGTTGACTGGGACCACGTCATCGAAGCGCTGCTGAGATGAGACTCGCCTATCTCTCGCCCCTGCCGCCGAAGAGGAGCGGCATCGCGACGTATTCCGCGCACCTGTTGCCAGAGTTGGCGAGTCATTTCGACGTGGTCCCGATGGATTTCGGTGCGCCGATCGCCGATCCGGCGGCAGTGGATCTGCGCGAAAACGCTTCCGCGCGGGCAGACCTGCCGAGTTTTCCGGCGCGCCTCTATCACCTGGGCAACAACCCACACTACCACCTGGAGATCTATCGCACGCTGCGGGACGCCCCGGGTGTTGTCGTTCTGCACGATACGGTTCTCTACTATTTAATGGCCGGGCAAGGGCTCGGCGGACTCATACTCGAGTGTTGCGACAACGAAGGCCCGGCAGGCGTGAGCCTTGCACTTGCCATTCGCGATGCGGCGCCCGAGCACGATGTGCTGCGCTACGCGACGCCCGAGCGCTACCCATTGCTACAGGGGGTGCTGCGGCACGCGCAGGGCATCGTTGTGCATAACCATACTGCGCGCCGGCAACTGGAAGCCGCTTTCTACAAGGGGCCAGTTGCCGTGATTCCCCTCTTGAGCTATCCAGTGGACGCCGCTTTAGCGGACCCCGCGCTGATCGAATCGCGCAAACGCGCAATCGGCCTTCACCCGGACGAGCTGCACATTGGATGCTTCGGATTCATCGGCAGGACGAAACGGATCGAACAGATTGTCCGCGCCCTCGAAATTGCGGCACCACGCCTTCCAAAGTGGCGTTTGGTGATCGTGGGCGAAGGGGAAGCGCCAGAAGACCTCTTGCGCGAATCGCCGATTAGCGATCGCATCGTCCGACTCGGCTTCGTCAACGAAACCGAATGGGGCCGCTACCTCGGTGCGGTTGACCTGGTATTGAACCTCCGGCATCCCAGCATGGGAGAGACCTCCTTGTCGCTGATGGAGGCAATGGAGTACGGCAACGCATGCATCGTAACCAACGACGCGTGGTTTTCCGAGTTGCCGGATGCAGCAGTCGTCAAGATTCCGTATGACCATACGGAAGTAAGCGAACTTGCGGCGCAGCTCGCTCGGCTGGCCGCCGATCCGGCGGCGCGCATGCGGCTGGGAGAGCAGGCGCGTGCGTATTGCGACACGCAATGCCGGCCGGAACGCGCGGCGACGCTGTACGCCGAATTTATTCGACAGGTTGCGTCTGCGAATCGTGGTGGATCGCAAAGCATGGCAGCGCGAGATCAGAGGTCGCCAGCGAACTGGCTTGAGACCTACGCCATCGACCGCGTACGAGCGCGAATTAAACTGCCGGCATGAACGAGCGGGCCGGGCAGAGCGATGACGGAAGGTCCGGCGAGCCCGGATTACGTGAGCTTGCGTCGGTAGCGGCGGGGTTTCTGGTTTTCTATGCTGTCTATTTCAGTCCCGCACTGTGGCAGGGAAGACTTCTGGCGCCAGGCGACGGCTTGGTCAGTTACGTCCCGGCATTGCTGCGCGAATGGAGCCTATGGGTTGACGACGCTTATATCGGATTTCCCGCCTTCGCAGACATTCAGTTCCTCACTTTTTCACCTCTACGTTTCTTCGGTGACCACTACAACGTGGCGGTTTTGTCCGCCTACGTGCTAGCAAGCAGTTTCGCGTACGCCTACGCCCGATGCATCACGGGTTTGCGCATTGCAGGCGCGCTAGCCGGGGTGATCTACGGCAGCAGCGGTTTCATGGTGGCGCACCTCGGCCATTTGACGATCATCCACACGGCTGCGTGGCTGCCGGCGATCCTGTGGGGACTGGAGCGGCTTTCGCGTTACGACAAACCAGCTGACATGGTGCTGCTGTCCATCGCCATTGCTTTCGCCTTCCTCGGCGGTCATCCCCAAATCTTTGTCTATACAGGTCTCGTGGCCGCGGCGTATGTGGTGTTCCTCGCCACGTCCCTTTGGTCGGTGTGCCGGCCGCGTGCGAAGCTCTTTGTACGCAAGGCGTTTATCGCCGCAGTATTGGGAGTCGCGATCGTGGCGATCCAGCTTGTGCCGCTCGCCGAACTCGCCGCATATTCGCCCCGGACAGCGATGACGTTTGGCGAGTTTACGAGTTACGCACTTGATCCGCGTGACTTGTTGCTGCTGTTTACTCCGAACCTGTGGGGGAGCCAGAGCGCATTCTGGCCGTACTATTTTGGCCACTGGAACTTAACGGAGCTTGCCTGTTACGTCGGGTTGCCGACCCTCTACCTCGCCGGCGTCGCCTGCGTAGGCCGCCGCCGCAATCGTTACATTGGATTCTGGTCGGCTACCGCCGTTGCGGCGCTTCTGTATGCACTAGGATCCAACACGCCTCTTGCGGCATTGGCCTTTCACTTGCCAGGACTGAATCTCTTCCGGGCTCCGGCGCGGATGGTCTTCGTTGCCATTTTCGCGTTCGCGGCATTAGCCGCAATCGGGCTCCAAGCGCTTTTGTTGGCGCCACGACCCCTGCGAACATTACGCCGCGCTACTGTCGGCTTGGGCTTGATCGGTCTACTCGTACTGATCGCCGGATGGTCTACCTATCCGCAAATTTTCAAGATGGCCTCCGCGCGCGGTATTACGCTGCCACCGCTATACGCCAATCGCGCGATCTGGATTCCGGTTGTGCTGGCGGTAGTGGCGTGTGTTGCGCTATACGCGGTTGCGCGCTGGCGCACGCGGGCATCGGCGTTTTTCGTTTTGGCGTTACTCGCCATGGACCTTGCTAGCTTCGGCTGGTTTTATGAATGGCGCGACGGCCCAGTGGCTCTCGAGCTTACGAGGAATCCGGATTGGGCGTCCTTTGCAAGAAGAGTTCGCGCCGAATACGGACGTCTTTTGTTCGTCGACGATGCGGTCGCCTCTGCGCCAGCGCGCCCTAACCTCAACCTGCTCTACGAACTGCCGGTCGCCAACGGTTACGGGCCGCTCCAACTCAAAGGATTCGGCGCGATAACCGGAATCGAAACCAATGGCCGATGGTCCGGCTTCGGGAACGCGGAGATCGTTGTGCCTTTGTTGGGCATCGGCTGGGTCGCCGGTGGTAACGAGAAGAGTCGGATCAACGTCGGCGGCGATTGCGGCGGCGGTCTCGTGCGTACGGGCCAGCGCGCCCGAGTGCCGGAACGGACGCGCGCAACGCACGTACGCCTGGTGTCCCACTTGAGCTGTTCGGTAGGCGTGGCGAACGCTGCCCCAGTCCTCGAGATGACGCTTCGAGTTAGCGGCGTGACAAGCACGAACGTCGCGGTGCGTGCCGGCATCGACACCGCCGAATGGGCGATCGAACGCAGCGACGTCGCAAAGGTGATTGCTCACGGCAGCCCGCGCAAACGCGAGGCGTTTCCGGCCGACGGTTTCAGCGGATACTGGTTCGAGACGGAAATCCCGCTGTCCGCGGACGGCGGTGCGCTCGACGTAGACGAGTTAATACTGGATTGGAAGCTTGATGCGGTACCGACGATGGCGATTAGATCGCTTGAACTCATCGATCGACAAACCGGGACACGCGTAGCCGTGCATGGCGCCGATTTCGTCTTTACCGGTGTGACGGGCTGGATACCCCGACCCCCACTGCCGGGTGTGTCGTGGCTGCGCCACAACCCTAATGCATCTCGTGCGTGGAGTGTGGCCGAAGTACGGACGTTGCCTGCTGCAGCGAGCTTGGCGAACCTGCGTGCGGGAGCATTTGATGGCAAACGGCTCGACCTGCGCGCGCTGGCTCTGATCGAGCCAGGTGTCGATATTCCCACGCCCGGGAGCTCGCTTGTCCAAGGCAAGGTCTCGATTCGCGAATGGACACCTGGCCGCGTGAGGCTTGGTGTAGAGGCGCCGGCGGAGACCTTTGTCGTCGTGAGTCAGATGTATTACCCCGGCTGGCATGCCGAAATCGACGGGACGCCAGTCAATCTGCTGCGCACCGACGCACTGTTGCAGGGATTGTTCGTGCCGGGAGGAACTCACGATGTCGTATTATATTTTCGCTCGCTCAGCCTGATGACTGGGGCGATTATTTCTGCGGGAGCCTTGCTTGTCTTGATCATCATGGCGATTGTTACGCACCGGCCTCGTCAGCCGCCTTCCCGCCGAAATCAGTGAATCGCTCATGCGCGCCGTAATTCTTGCCGGAGGGCGTGGAACGCGTCTGCGGCCCTATACTGTCGCACTTCCGAAGCCATTGGTTCCAATCGGCGATTTGCCGATTCTGGAGATCGTCGCGCGGCAACTGGCCCGCGCTGGTTTCAAACGAATTACGCTGGCGGTCAATCACCAGGCGGACATCATTCGCGCGTATTGCGGCGATGGCAACAAGTGGGGTCTCGCCATCGACTACTCGCTGGAGCCGATCGCGCTCGGCACGATGGGACCGCTCAAGTTGATCCCTGACCTTCCGGAAGATTTCCTGGTGATGAACGGCGACATTCTGACCGACGTGGATTTTGCCGCAATGCTCAATCGTCACCACGTTGAAGGCGCGCTGTTCTCGATCTCCGCTGCGCAGCGCGAAGAGCAAATCGATTTTGGCGTGCTCGAGGTGGACGATAACGACCTTTTGTCGAGTTTCCGCGAAAAGCCCACGACCCGTTTCCTCGTCAGCATGGGTATCTATTGCGTCAACCTGCGCGCGCTCGACTGGATTCCGGATGGGCAACCGTTTGGGTTCGACCAGCTCATGCTCGCGCTCATCAACGCGCACGAACGTGTCCGCGTGCATCGGCATGATGGCTATTGGCTCGACATCGGGCGTCCGGGCGATTACCAGCGCGCGGTGGACGAATGGCCGTCGCTCGCGCCTCGGTTGTTGCCCGGCCAGTGAGCGACGTTGCCGGACGATCGTCGTGAACCCGGTGACGCTATCCTCGGCTCCCGACGCGATGAGCATTCTCAAGCGGGGCGCATCGTTGAGCGCGCCGCCAATCGCGTTGTCGTCGATGCAGACTCTGGGTGTTGTCTGCCTTGTTTTTCGCGAAGAGGAGGCAATCGAGCGTTTCCATGGCCCCCTCGCGGCCGCGATCGCGCCGCTGGGCGAGCGGTATCGCCTGCGCATTGTCTACGTCGTCGATCCTGCGGAGGATCTGACCGAGTCGATTCTGCAGCGGCTCGCCGGCGCGGAGAGCGGCGTCGAGGTGCTCGTGATGTCGCGCCGCTTTGGTCACCAGGCGGCACTTCTCGCGGGCATCGAGCACTGCGACGCCGACGCCATCGTGATGCTCGACAGCGATCTGCAACATCCGCCGGAACTCATCCCGGAACTGGTCGCGCGCTGGGAAGGGGGCGCGGACATCGTGCAGACCGTTCGTGAGGACAGCGCCGATACCCCGCTGCTCAAGCGGTTGACGTCGCGCTGGTTTTATGAATTCATGCTCAAGGTGGGATCGATCGACCTCCCCGTGGGTGCTGCCGATTATCGCCTGATCAGCGCCCGCATCGCGCAGCTCTTGCGCGACGAAATACGCGAGCGGAATCCGTTTCTGCGCGGGCTCTTTAGCTGGGTCGGGTTCACCGTCGCATACGTCCCGTTTGCGCCGGCGCAGCGTGCAGGCGGCACTTCGAAATACCGCTGGGGCCGCCTGCTCAGTTTTGCGCTCAACGGCGTCTGTTCGTTTTCCAAGGTGCCGTTGTGCTTTTGTATTGGCGCCGGCATTGTGCTCGCCACACTCTCCATCTTGTTTTCCATCCTACAGGTCATTTTGTATATTCGCGGCGAGGCAATTGTGCCGGGTTGGGCGACGTTGATCGGTGCCGTCGGCCTGATCGGCGGTGTGCAGCTCTTTTTTCTCGGTGTCATTGGCGAGTATCTGTCGATCGTGTTCGACGAGGTCAAGGCGCGGCCTCGCTATATCGTCGCGCATCGGTACGGCTCACGCGTTGATGCAGATGAGTAGGGCCGCATCGGATTCCCAAATCGGTCCGCCGTTGCCGGCGCTCGACGCTCTGATCGTCGGGCGCGCTGCGTCGCTATTCGCATCCGATATGGACGCTGAGCGGCCGAAAATTGACGCGATGTTTCGCGGTGCGCGCGTGCTGGTAGTAGGGGGTGGGGGTTCGATCGGAGCGATCACGGTTCGCCTGCTGCTCGACTACCGTCCAGCGGCGATCCATGTCGTGGACCTGTCCGAAAACTATCTTGCTGAACTGGTGCGCGATCTTCGCTCGTCCGCGCAGCGCATACCCGTCGCGGATTTTCGCACGCTCCC
>JBPCLS010000192.1:0-4839 GCA_051003055.1 Casimicrobiaceae bacterium | reverse complement strand
CAACCGCTTCCGCGCTTTCCATCGAAATGGCGCTCGGCATCAAGCCGCCTCCGCTGGGCATCGTCGTACGCAATCTGATGCTGAGCTGTGAATACCTGTACGACAACCCGCTGCATCTGTTCATCCTCGCGGGCCCCGATTATTCCGAGGCGCTGATCCGCGACACCAACCCGGAAATCTGGGAAAAGGCCCGGATTGCGCCGGCCAAGTATTCCGATTTGCACGGCTACGCGACGATTGGCGAGATCATGACCGATCTCAATCCGCTTACCGGCAAGCTCTATCTCGAAGCGCTCGGGATGACGCGCGTGGCGCACGACGCGTACGTGCTGCTCGGCGGCAAGTATCCGCACCCGGAAACGATCATTCCCGGCGGCGTGACGACGACGATCACAACCAGGACGCTGAGCGAATTTTATCTGAACCTGACGTCCTTTTTCGACTACAGCAAGAAATGCATCGGCATCTGGGACGATATCTACGATTTTCTCTACGAGGCCAATCCGCTGTACAAGCATCTCGGCGAGTTGCCTGCGACGATGGTCGATTTCGGCCAGTGGGACCACGAGGACTACTACGACGCGACCTACGCCAACTGCAATACCTGGGGTGAGAAGCGCTGGTCGACGCCGGGGGCCGTCGTGAACGGCAAGCTGGTGACCACCCGCCTGACGGATCTCAACGTCGGCTTCGAGGAGTTCGTCGAGCATTCGTACTACGAGAATTGGAGCGACTACCCGTTCAAGACCGATCCGGCAGGGAATCCGATCAGTCCGAATCACCCGTGGAACAAGACCACGATCCCGCGTCCCGGCCCGCAGAACTGGAAGGAGCGATACAGCTGGTCGTGCACGCCGACCTGGGACCGCCACACGTTCGAAGCGGGCGCCTACGCTCGCATGTACATCTCGGCGCTGGCGCAGAAGCTGCCACCCAGCGAGTACGTCCAGTCGACCGGCAACAGCATGGTTTTCCATCTGCCCAAGGACAAGCTGCCCCAGCTGCGGTCGGAGTGGAAAGTGCCGCCGATCTGGAACGCCTTGGAGCGCAACCGCGCGCGCGCCTACGCAGTCGGTTTCAACGCGATGGTAACCATGGAAAACTGGGTACGGGCGCAGGACCTTCTGAAGCGTGGGGAGACCACGGTGTCGACGCCCTTCGAAATTCCCAAGACCGGCCAGCATATCGGCGTCGGCTTCTGGGGCGCCGCCCGCGGCTTTCTGGCCCACTGGTGCGTCATCGAAAATGGCGTTCTGGCCAACTATCAGATCTCGACGCCGTCGACCGTCAACGCCTGCCCGCGTACGCCGTGGGGCGAAAGTGGCGCGTACGAGCAGGCGGTGCTCAACACGCCCATCATCGAAACCAATTTCAAGGATGCAACGGACTTCAGGGGCATCGACATTCTGCGCGCGCTGCGCAGCTTCGATCCGTGCATGCCCTGCACGACGCATGTGATGGTCGAGGGGAGCGACCGCGTCATCACGCGCGAGGTCACCACGTGCGCCTGCGGAATCAACTGATGCACGTGCACGTCAGGAACGTGGCATGGCACACGTCGCGATCGGCCTGATCGGCCATTACCCGTTCATTCGCGGACATCCGCTCGGCGCGGCGTTCAAGGAGCGCCTCGACGACATTGACTGGGCTCCCCACGACGTCACCCTGAAGGAAATGAATTGGGGGCCGATCGCGATCGTGCAGGACTTCCAGGCGACCGGCGAAGTCTACGATCGAATCGTGCTGGTAGGCGCGGTCGACCGCGGTCTCGAAAACGGTACTGTCACCTGCCGGCAGTGGATCGGGGGCAAGCTCGACGTGATGGGGGTGCAACAACGCATATTCGAGGCGGTAACCGGCATCGTCAGCCTCGACAACCTCCTCGTGATCGGCGCGCACTTCGGCATCTGGCCGCGGGAGCTGATCACCGTGGAAATCCAGCTTTCGGCGAACAGCGTGGGCGAATTGATTCTGGAGGAGCTGGAGAGGCACGCCGGCTCCACCGCGCCAAGCATCATCGGGCAGGATCCACCCTCGCCCGAAGTGCAGCGCATCGTGGAACGCACCGTTCACCAAATCCGGCAGGCCGCGACGAGAGGTGTCGCGGGCATGACAACACTGCAGACGCTGTCCGCCCACCAGCTCGGTCCGCTGGCTGACGTGTGCCACAATCAACTGATCGTGGACTGTGTCGAACGAACCTCCCCCAACTGACATGACGAAGCCATCGATCGACCCGGGTGCCACCCCGCCCGGACGCGGGGACGCGCTGACCCGCCTGGTGAATTGCGAAGAGGTCCTGCAGATCTGCTTCTGGTACCAAGGCGAGGGCTTCGGCAACGAGTTCGATGCGCCGGTGCTCGCTCCATTCTTGAACTGTGACCCGGACGCGATACAAGCTGCGCTGGCCGAACTGGTGACGCAAGGACATCTCGAGCCCATCCCGCCGCCGGTAACGGCCTTCCGCCTGACCGCTGCAGGAAAGCGCAAAGGCGGTCGCCTCTTCGCCGACGACTTCGCCGATTATCAGCATGCGGGGCATGGTGAATGCGCTGCAGGCTGCTGCGATGGCGACGACCATTCCCAATGCGGCGACGAATGCGCGCTCCATTGACCGCCTGATTCGCGAACGGGGTCCGCTCGATGGACGATGCGGAGCAAAATCGCCCCGAAGGCCTTGGCGAACCGCCGCAACCGCTCGTCGGCTTCATGACCAACGGCGAGTGGGATGAGCTCCTCGCTCACGTCAACGGCCTGATTCTCGACCTGGAACGGATTCCGTTTCCCGACGTCAAGGACAGGACTTTCGAGCTGCTTGCCGGCATCGACTTGATTCATCGCGAGGCGTTGCGACGGCTTGTCCGTCTGTTCAAGGAAGGGGTGCTGGAGAAAGTCGTCACCGACCCGGCGATCCATACGCTGATGGAACTCTACGATTTGCTCCCCGTGGCGGCGGCGGCGCCCGAAGATGGAACGCCGATACCGATCCGGCCGCATCGCTTTCCGAACATTCCCGTCAAGGTCGTCACCGAGCCACGTGTCGCGACTGCGTCCAGACGCCACTATCCGCACTGGGTCCCGGCGCTGGAAAAGTCGGAGGCGCTGGCACCGGGCAGTGTCATCGAGATCGATCTCGATGCGCATCAGGTCCTGCTTTGCCGCGTCGACGACGAATTCTTCGCGCTGGAATCGCACTGCGCGCAGGACGGGGCTTCGCTTGCCGGTGCGATTCTCAAGTCCTATACGCTGGCCTGCCCCGACCATCCCGGCTGTTTCTACGACGTTCGCCAGGGAACGCGCATCGCGGCAAGCGGCAGGGTCGACTGCTTTCCCGTCAAGCTGGGCGACGACGGCCGGGTCCTGGTCGGATTCGACATGCCGTTCACGCCGATCCTGCCAACGTACTAGCTCGAGTGAGTGCAGCCGCGTCAACCGAGCACGCTTGCCGGATACTGATCGCCGGCGTCGGCAATGTGCTGCAAGGCGACGACGGTTTCGGCGTCGTCGTCGCGCATCGCCTGATGGGGCGCACCGATCTGCCGCCTGGCGCCAAGGTCATCGAGACCGGCATCGGCGGCATGACGCTGATCCAGGAACTGATGCTGGGTTATGACGCGCTGGTCATAGTGGACGCCTTCAAGAAGGGAGGGCCGCCCGGGCGCCTTTACCTGCTCGAGCCGGAGCTTCCCGACCTGTCGCATCTCGATCCGCATGAATTGCGCGACTATTTTGCGGACACGCATTACGCGACGCCGATGCGAGCGTTGACGCTGCTGGCGCGCATCGACAGCCTGCCACCGACGATTCGAATAGTCGGCTGCGAACCTGAAACCCTCGACGAACTGAAGATCGGACTCAGCGCGCCGGCCACTGCCGCCGTCGACGCGGCGGTCGAGATGATCGTCGATTGGGCGAATCTTCAGTCTCGGCACGCATTGCCCAGGAACGAGTAACCTGGAGTGAAATAATCCTGGCCATCTTGCCGATGATCTCCGACAAAATCACCTGATCAGGACCCTTGCCATGACCATGACGCCCTCCCTTCGCAAGCTCGCCCTGACGGCCCATGTCACGGTTTCTGTTGGTTGGCTAGGCGCTCTAGCTGTTTTTTTGGCTCACGCCATCGCAAGTTTGATGAGCCAGGACGCGCAGATGGTGCGTGCCGCGTCTCTCGCGATGGGCTTGACGGCGTGGTTCGTGATCATGCCGCTGAGTCTGGCCTCGGTGGTAACCGGACTTGTCCAAGCACTGGGCACTGCGTGGGGCTTGTTTCGGCATTATTGGATCCTTTTCAAACTTCTGCTAACCGCAATCGGCACCATCGTCTTGCTGCTGAAGCTGGAGCCAATCAGTTACCTCGCCGAGGCGGCGGTGGGCGTGACATTTTCCAGTACCGATCTCATCGGGCTGCGAACATCGCTCCTGGTTCACGCTGCAGGTGGCCTATTGGTGTTGCTCGCGGCCGCTGCACTGGCGATATACAAGCCGGCGGGCATGACTCGGTACGGAATACGCAAACAGCGGAAACAGGGCGACGAGTTGGCAGGGTCGGCGCTGGACTTGAACACGGACATTCCACGCTGGGCAAAGCTGTCCGGCATCACGCTCATCGTCCTGACGCTGGTGGTTGGACTCATGATGCTTGTCGGTACCCACGGCCCCGGTGCTCACACACCGTGAGCGTTTTCTACATCGCGGAGCATCGCAACGGGCACGATGCTAGCCAAAGCAATGCGCGATGTTGACTCACCCGTCGTAACGGCGCACCCGGAGCGGCCTCGCAGGTCCTGATGGCGGCCCTTGCGACCCTCGCTCCGAGTGGGTCGATGCGCTTTTCGG
>JBPCLS010000191.1:0-7448 GCA_051003055.1 Casimicrobiaceae bacterium | reverse complement strand
GCCCTCGCCAAGGGCCGTCTCTTAAGCGAAACGCTGCCTCTGCTAGCCGCAGCGGATATCGTGCCGGTCGAGGACGCGGAGACAACACGCAAGCTGATCTTGAAGACCAACCGGAGCAATGTGTCGCTGGTGATCGTGCGCGCGAACGACGTGCCCACCTATGTCCAATACGGCGCCGCGGACGCCGGCATTGCAGGCAAGGATGTTTTGCTGGAACACGGCGGCGAGGGCTTGTACCAACCGCTCGATTTGGGAATTGGCCGCTGTCGTCTGGTCGTTGCGACCCGACGCACGTACGACTGGGCCGGCAACGTCCAGCGCGGTGCGCGCATTCGTGTGGCCACCAAATACGTGAACATCGCGCGGGAGCATTTCGCGGCCAAGGGTATGCACGTCGATCTGATCGAACTCTACGGATCGATGGAATTAGCACCGCTCGTGGGCCTCGCCGACGCAATCGTCGACCTTGTCTCCACCGGCAATACACTGAAGGCCAACGACCTCGTGGCGGTCGAGGTCATCATGCCGATTTCGGCGCGGCTCGTTATCAACCCCGGCGCGCTCAAGCTCAAACGCGATGTCGTGAAGCCGATTGTCGACGCGTTGGCACGCGCCGTCGCGGCCACTCCTGCGTTGCCATGAGCGGGATACCGCTCCCGGTGCGCCGGCTCGAGACCGGGACCGCGAATTTCGACGAAGCGCTGGGTGCGTTGATCGCGTTCGAGGCCGCTCAGGACCTTGCGATCGATGCGACCGTCGCGGAGATTGTGACCGATGTGCGCGCCCGCGGCGACATGGCTGTGCTCGAATACACGAAGCGTTTCGATCGGCTTGATGCGCCTTCGGTCGCGTCGCTCGAAATCTCTGCCGCTGACATGCGCGCCGCGTTCGACGGCCTTGCCGATGCCGAGCGCGACGCGATAGCCGCGGCTGCGATGCGCATCCGTGAGTATCACGAGCGCCAGAAAGGTGGCGATTGGTACTACACCGATGTCGACGGAAGCGAGCTGGGCCAACGCGTGACAGCGCTTGATCGCGCCGGGATTTACGTGCCCGGCGGGAAGGCCGCGTATCCGTCGTCCGTGCTGATGAACGGCATACCGGCAAACGTCGCAGACGTGCGCGAAATCATCATGGTCGTCCCGGCGCCGGACGGCATTCGCAATCCGCTGGTGCTCGCCGCTGCGCACGTTGCCGGCGTGACGCGCGCTTTCACCACCGGTGGCGCGCAGGCAGTGGCGGCGCTGGCGTACGGCACGCAGACCATCCCGGCGGTAGACAAGATTTGCGGGCCGGGCAACGCGTATGTCGCGGCGGCGAAGCGCCGTGTGTTCGGCGCGGTGGGCATCGATATCGTTGCCGGCGCTTCGGAGATTCTGGTGATCGCCGACGCGACGGCAAACCCGGATTGGGTCGCGCTCGATCTGTTTGCGCAAGCCGAGCACGACGAATTCGCGCAGGCGCTGCTGGTGTCGCCGGATGCCGATCTGCTCGACCGGGTAGCGACAAGCGCGCGACGCCTGCTCGCGGAAATGCCGCGCGCCACGATCATTGCCGCAGCGTTCGCGCGGCGCGGTGCGTTCATCAAGACCCGCGATCTCGCCGAAGCGTGTGCGATCGCGAATCGCGTGGCGCCTGAACATCTGGAACTGGCCGTCGCGGACCCGGACGCGCTCTTGCCGGCGATCCGGCATGCCGGCGCCATCTTCATCGGGCATTGCTCGTCCGAGTCGCTGGGTGATTACTGCGCCGGACCCAATCATGTGCTGCCTACCGGGCGCACCGCGCGGTTCTCCTCGCCTCTGGGCGTTTACGATTTCCAGAAGCGCTCGAACGTGTTACGCCTGACGCCGGCGGCTGCACAAACGCTGGGTCCGATTGCCGCGACCTTGGCTCGTGGCGAGGGGCTGATCGCGCACGCGCGGGCAGCGGAAGCCCGCATTCTTTGAGATTTTGGCCTTCGCTCATGAATGCGCCGCAGCCGCCTGTTGCCGAGATCTCCGCCGCCGCCGTCGCGGCACGGGTGGAGGCGACGATTCGCCCCGACGTGCGAGCGCTCAACGCGTATGCGGTCGCGAAGGCGCACGGCGCGATCAAACTCGATGCGATGGAGAATCCATACGACCTGCCCGCACCGGTGCAGGCGGAGCTCGCGGCCGTGCTCGCCCGCGTCCCGCTTAACCGCTACCCGGACGGACCGGGCGATTCGGTCAAGCAGGCGCTTGCGCGGTCGCTCGGGTTGCCTAAGGAAGTCGGCCTGATTCTCGGCAACGGGTCGGACGAGATCCTGCAGATGGTGACGACGTCGGTGTGCGGAAGTGGCGCCGTCGTACTGGCGCCGGACCCGTCGTTCGTCATGTATCGATTGAATGCGCTGTATGCGAAAGCCCGATTCGTCGGCGTGCCGCTGCGAGAAGATTTCACGCTCGATGTCAGTGGAATGCTGGCGGCTATCGAGCGCGAACGGCCGGCGCTGGTCTGGATCGCGTATCCCAATAATCCCACTGGCAACCTGTTTCCCGAAGCAGAGGTCGAACGGATCATCGCGGCCGCACCGGGGCTCGTCGTCGTCGATGAGGCGTATTACGCGTTCGCAGATCACTCCTTTTTGCCGCGGGTGCTCGAATGCGCCAACCTGGTCGTTGTGCGCACGGTGTCGAAAATCGGCATGGCCGGGTTGCGTCTCGGCTACGCGGCGGCGCATCCGGCGTGGATCGCCGAATTCGAGAAAGTGCGACCGCCGTACAACGTGAACGCGCTGACGCAAGCTGCGTTACCCGTGCTGCTGTCGCACGAAGCAACGCTCGCGCGGCAAGCGCAGGACATTCGCGCTGAACGCGCCCGTTTGGCCGGCGTTCTCGCCCGCACCCAAGGCATCACCACGTATCCGACGCAGGCGAACTTCGTGCTGGCGCGCGTGCCTGACGCCAACGGCTGGTTTGCGGCGTTGCGGGCGGCGGGCATTCTGGTCAAGAATCTCCACGGCACCCATCCGCTGCTTGCGCAGTGCCTGCGCATCACCGTCGGCACTCCGGCGGAAAACGACCGGTTGCTCGCTGCGGTATCCTCTTTGTCATGAATTCTCTTGCCGAGCTTGTGCAACGCACCGCGCGCGTCGAGCGCAACACCGCCGAGACGCAGATTACCGTCGAGGTGAACCTGGATGGTGCCGGTCACGCCGAGCTTGCCACCGGCGTGCCATTCCTCGATCACATGCTCGACCAAGTTGCGCGGCACGGCATGCTCGATCTTGCCATCCGAGCCAACGGGGATCTACACATCGATGGCCATCACACGGTCGAGGACGTCGGGATCACGCTGGGGCAGGCGTTGCGCGCCGCCCTGGGTGACAAGAAAGGAATCTTCCGCTTTGGGTACGCCTACGTCCCACTGGACGAAGCGCTGTCGCGCGCCGTCGTCGACCTGTCCGGACGGCCTGGACTCGAATTTCACGTCCCGTTCACGCGGGCGATGATCGGGACGTTCGATGTCGATTTGACGCACGAATTCTTCCAGGGGTTCGTCAACCACGCGCAAGTCACGCTGCACCTCGACAATTTGCGCGGCGACAACGCGCATCACCAGGCGGAAACCGTGTTCAAGGCGTTCGCCCGCGCGCTGCGCATGGCGCTCGCTCGCGATTCCCGCGCCGGAGGGGCGCTACCGTCGACCAAAGGGACGCTCTGACCATTGTCGTCGTCGACTATGGCACGGGTAACCTGCGCTCGGTGGCCAAGGCGCTCGCGCATGTCGCGCCGGGGCACAAGGTCGTGGTCACCAGCGATCCCGGCGCGATCCGCGCGGCTGCCCGCGTTGTCCTACCCGGGCAGAGCGCCATGCCCGACTGCATGAAAAGCTTAAGTGAGATGGGGTTGCTCGACGTTGTCGCCGACGCACAACGCGATCGGCCATTCCTGGGCATCTGTCTGGGCATGCAGATGCTCTTTGCCGAAAGCGAGGAGGGTCCTACTGCCGGGCTCGGGCTCGTTCCCGGCCGCGTCGTCCGTTTCCGCGACGAAGAGATGATTGGGAGAGGCGGAGAACGGCTGAAAACCCCGCATATGGGCTGGAATCGCGTGCACCAGACGCGCCCGCATCGCCTGTGGCAGGGCATTCCGCAGGATTCCCGGTTCTACTTCGCGCACAGCTTTTACCCGGTGCCGGATGACCAAGAAGAGGCCGCGGCAAGCACCGATTATGGAACCCCGTTTACATGCGCGATTGCGCGGGCTAATATCTTTGCGACGCAGTTTCATCCGGAAAAGAGTCAGCGCGCCGGGCTGCAACTGCTTGCCAACTTCGTCGCCTGGGACGGGTCCGCCTAAAAAGGTAACTGCCGGGGTAAACTGCCCCCGCTGAGGTAACTGCCCCCGCCGTTTCGTCGCTTCAACCCGCAGCTTCTCTGCTGCCGCCATGCAGATCATTCCCGCGATTGACATCAAGGACAGCCATTGCGTTCGCTTGCGGCAAGGCGATATGCAGTCGGTCACTGTCTTTTCCGAGGATCCGGCAGCGATGGCGCAACACTGGCTGGAGCAGGGCGCTGAACGGTTGCATCTGGTCGACTTGAACGGCGCCGTGGCCGGGAAGCCGAAAAACGAGCTCGCGATTCGCGAAATCGTCAGCGTCATCGGCGAGGAAATTCCCGTGCAGTTGGGAGGCGGCATTCGCGATCTCGACACGATCGAACGATACCTGGATGACGGCATCACGTACGTTGTGATTGGCACGGCGGCGGTGAAGAATCCGGGATTTCTGCACGACGCATGTTCGGCGTTTCCCGGCCACATCATTGTTGGTCTTGATGCACGCGACGGCAAAGTGGCGACCGACGGCTGGTCGAAGATGACCGGTCATGACGTCGTCGACCTGGCGCGGAAGTTCGAAGAATACGGCGTCGAGGCGTTCATCTACACCGACATCGGCCGCGACGGTATGCTTTGCGGCGTCAACATCGAGGCGACCGTCAAGCTTGCGCGCGAGATCAAGTTGCCGGTCATTGCGTCGGGCGGACTGTCGACCATCGACGATATTAGGCGGCTCGCGCAACACGAAGTCGACGGCATTGCCGGTGCCATTGCCGGCCGCGCGATCTATGAAGGAACGCTCGACTTCAAGGCAGCGTTGAAGGCGGCGAAGGGAAACTAAGGAAAACTGAAGGGCGGCTAGCGACCGACGGCCAGCGCGGTCGAGCCAGTTAAGGTTAGCCGGCCTTGGCGCGGGCCTGCGCGTGCCAATCTCCGCCTAAACTCAACTAGGACGTGTTCACACTGTTCAAATCGCGTTGTTGCCTGCCGTTCCGCCGAAAATCGTGTGGCTTTGCCACCGATTTTCTTGGATGCCTCTCCGGCCGAAAGTAGGTTTTCACCTTCGGCCGATTGAACGAAGGCGAACGCCATCAGGTGCCTTGCCAAACGTATCATTCCCTGCCTGGACGTCGCCGAAGGACGGGTTGTCAAAGGCGTCAATTTCGTCAACCTGCGGGACGCCGGTGAGCCGGTGGAAGTTGCCCGGCGGTACGACGAGCAGGGCGCCGACGAAATCGCGTTTCTTGACATTCGAGCGAGCGTCGAGCGGCGCGGCCTTCTCTGCGCGATGATCGAGGCGGTCGCGACGCAGGTCTTCATTCCATTGACGGTGGGGGGCGGCGTCGGGA
The DNA here is from genome assembly GCA_051003055.1 of Casimicrobiaceae bacterium. Classification (GTDB taxonomy): domain Bacteria; phylum Pseudomonadota; class Gammaproteobacteria; order Burkholderiales; family Casimicrobiaceae; genus VBCG01. The sequence continues at coordinate 1,792 of JBPCLS010000191.1, read as the reverse complement.
GCGTCGACGACATCCGCGTTTTACTCAACGCGGGCGCTGACAAGGTGAGCATCAATACGGGCGGTGTGGACAACCCGGATCTTTTTGCCGAAGCGTCGGCGCGTTTTGGCGCGCAGTGCATCGTCGCCGCGATCGACGCCAAGAAGTACGCGGTCGACCGCTGGCAGGTCTATATCCGTGGCGGGCGGACGGCCACGGGAATCGATGTGGTCGAGTGGGCAACTGAAGTGGTGGAGCTGGGGGCGGGTGAGGTCTTGCTAACGAGCATGGATCGCGATGGTGCGAAAACCGGCTTCGACTTGCGGCTGACACGAGCGGTGGTCGAAGCAGTCGACGTTCCGGTGATAGCGTCGGGCGGCGTCGGTTCGCTCAACGATCTCGTTGATGGCATCAAGATTGGCGGCGCCGATGCGGTACTCGCGGCGAGCATCTTTCATTACGGCGAGTTCACCGTCGGTCAGGCCAAAGCCGCGATGGCCGCCGCCGGAATCGAGGTGCGCACGTGAGCTTGGATCCGGGCTCCCGCGCCCGGAGCTCCAGGGGATCGGGGCAATCGCGAATCGGGCGCGGACGCCGGCGCTTGGGGCCTTTGCCGTTGCGATACTGTACAACGAGGAGGCCGCACGGAAGCTTTGATCCGGGTGGCACGCTATGCATTGGTTCGACGAAATTCTCTGGGATGCCGATGGGCTCGCGCCAGCGATCGCCCAGGACTCGACATCGCTGCGCGTGTTGACACTTGCCTGGGTCAATCGCGCGGCGCTTGCCCGCACCGTGGAAACCGGCGCTGCGCACTATTGGTCGCGCTCGCGGTCGAAGCTCTGGATGAAAGGCGAAACGTCGGGCCATGTCCAGCGCGTGCGCGAGATTCGCCTCGATTGCGATGGCGATGCAGTTCTCCTGCTCGTGGAGCAAACGGGCGGCATCGCCTGTCATACGGGGCGCGAGCGCTGCTTGTTCCGCCGACTCGAAAATGGCCGATGGCAGGACGTCGAGCCGGTTCTCAAGGATCCGCAAGCGATTTACGATGATGGCTGACGGCGCCTCTCCCGGAGACGTGCTCGCACGGATCGCGGCAATCATTGCATCGCGCAAGGATGCCGATCCGGCATCCTCGTATGTTGCGTCGCTATTTGCCAAGGGTGACGACGCCATCCTGAAAAAGATCGGCGAGGAAGCGACTGAAACCGTGCTGGCGGCAGTGAACGCCGCAAACGATGAAAATCGCGACGGTGCTAAACTTCGCGTGGCATGCGAAGTCGCAGACTTATGGTTCCACTGCCTGGTACTTTTGGAACGGCACGGCCTGGGCCCCGGGGACGTTTTGGCTGAGCTCGCCCGGCGCGAAGGCACGTCTGGCCATGCTGAAAAAGCTGCGCGGCAAAAAAACTTATGACCGCTACCGAATCCAACTGTATCTTCTGCAAGATCGTGCGCGGTGAGGTTCCCTGCAAGCAAGTCTATGAAGATGACCAGCTCTTGGCGTTTCACGATATTCAGCCGGTCGCGCCGGTCCACTTGCTGATCGTGCCGAAAAAACACATCGCCACGTTGTACGACGCCACGGCGGACGACGCCCCGGTACTCGGTAAGATGCTCGCGGTGGCGCCGGAACTCGCGCGTAAACAGGGCGCGCAGGACGGGTTTCGTACCATTATTAACACCGGCCGCATCGCCCTCCAGGAAGTCCAACATGTGCATATCCATGTGATCGGCGGCCCGGATTCTCTGGGTCGGATGATTGCGCCCAAGGAAACCTAAATTATGGGTGGCTTGAGCATTTGGCATCGGC
>JBPCLS010000190.1:0-3847 GCA_051003055.1 Casimicrobiaceae bacterium | reverse complement strand
CAAGCGCAGATCGAGCGCCGGGAAATCGACGTGATCGAGCGGCTGATCCTGATTGAAGCACGAGAAGACGTAGCTCAATTTGCCCGTCGCCGGATCGCGATGCGGCTGCAGGCATTGCGCGCAAATCTCTTTCATCCTGCACTGCATCGGCGAGTTGAGTGAACCGATCGCCCGATGCGCGGGCTTCATATACGGTTTTAGTACAGTGCCGCGCGCGGCAGCGACGGCCGCCATCATTTGGTCCGAGTCGATCGCGATGAGGCGGTCGCAGTCGCGCAACGCAATCGTCTGCGCACCTAACCTGCCCGTGGCGTAGGCCGTCATCGCCTGCACGATATTGCCGACGTACGCGTGATCCTGCGGTCGATCGGGCGTAAACCCCGGCGGCTCATCACTACACCACACCACGACGTCCGCCGCCGCTTCGATTTCTTCGATCTTGTAGCGGTCGATCATCCGTTTGTACGCCGCGAAATAGACAACGCGCGACCCTGCGCGGCGAAAGGCGTGGCCGATGGAGAACAGCACCGCGTTACCCAGGCCACCACCGGCTAACACGACCAGTTCACTCGCCGCGATTTCAGTCGGCGTGCCCGTTGGCCCCATCAGCACGACCGGTTCGCCGACCTTGAATTGGGCGCACAGGTCCGACGAACCGCCCATTTCGAGCACGATGGTCGACACGAGCCCGCGTTCGCGATCGACCCACGCGCCGGTCAGCGCGAGACCTTCCATCGCGAGCCGCGTGCCGTCGCGCGACGCCGCCAGCGTTTCGTAGTTCTGCAACCGATAAAACTGGCCGGGTTTGAATTGTGCGGCAGCCGCCGGTGCACGAATGACGATCTCGACAATGGTCGGCGTCAGACGCACGACGCGCTCGACGGTCGCGCGCAGCGACCGGTCAAGCAGCGCGAAGAATTCGCGATCGGTGGCGTTCGTCGCCGGCGCCACCCTAGCCAGCATCCGCGAGACGATCGGATAGCCCTGCTTGGCGCTGGCCATCGCTTTCACGACGTTGCCGAAAAACGAGGGATGCAGATCGCCGAAAAAACTGGTCGCACGTCCATCGGGAAGAATGTCGGTCAGCACCGCGGGTTGCGCAGGTTTGGCGAGCCCGCGAATGACTTTAACCGGCAATCCCGCCTCGTCCAGCAACCGAAAATACTTGCCGTCAAGCTGGAAATGGGTCGCGTCCTCGCGCGTGAGCACCGTATTGGGTTGCGTGCCCGCGGCGATCAGGATCGTGCGCGCCGGCAATACGGTCTGCGTGACCTCGTGCCATACGCCGTCGCCATCGTTGTGCTGCAGCGAAACCTTGACACCCGTCGCAGCGCCGTGCGCGTCCACCTCGATGGCGAGCGGTGTCAAACCTTCGGTGAAATGGATACCCTCCTCCAGCGCCTTCGCCACCTCCTCGTGGTTCAACGTGTACGACGGACTGTCGATCAGGCGGCGACGGTAAACGATCGTCACGCCGCCCCAGCGTTGCATGAGCTCGACCACTCGGCTTTCACGCGCCTCGCGCTGTGCCGCTGCTCGCTCGGCACGGATCTCCCGCGCATGCGCCAGAAATTCCGCCGCGATCGCGCGTTCTGAGTTCGTCCATGCGGCCGCGACCACGCCGCTGCCGCGTTCGGCGACCAATGTCTCATGGCGATCGAGAAATTTCTCGACCTGGACCGGGTAATACGCAAGCGCCTCGGTCGCCGTGTCGATCGCCGTCAACCCTCCGCCGACGACAATGACGGGCAACCGCAGCTGCATGTTCGCGAGCGATCCCTGCTTGGCCGCGCCGGTGAGCTGCAACGCCATCAAGAAATCGGAGGCGGTGCGCACGCCGTTGGCCAACCCGTTGGGAAGATCGAGCACCGTCGGCTTGCCGGCGCCGGTCGCCAATGCAATGTGGTCGAAGCCGAGCGCGAACGCGCCGGCGCCGTCGAGCGTTCCGCCAAAGCGCACGCCGCCATAGAGTGCAAAGCGCTCGCGGCGCTCCAGCAGAAGCCTCACGATTTTCAGAAAATTCTTGTCCCAACGAACGGTAATCCCATACTTTGCGACTCCGCCAAATCCCGCCATCACCCGCTCGTCGAGCGGCTCCCTTAAACCCGCCGCGTCGCGAATGGGCAAGAATGGCACACGCTTGCCGGCAATGGTGACGCCGGAGAGCGTGTGATCGAGCGGCTCGATCTTCAGGCCATCGATGCCGACGACGGTGTGGCCATCGTTTAATAGATGATGGGCCAAGGTAAAGCCCGCGGGCCCCATGCCGACGATGAGTACGCGTTTGCCGGTGCCGGGCAGCGGCACCGGGCGGCGCAGGTGAAGCGGGTTCCAGCGCGTCAGCAACGAATAGATTTCAAAGCCCCACGGCAGCGCGAGAACGTCTTTGAGAACCCGCGTTTCCGACTGCGGAATATCGACGGGATCCTGTTTCTGGAAGATGCACGACTTCATGCAGTCGTTGCAGATCCGATGGCCCGTCGCGGCAACCAGCGGGTTGTCAACGCAGATCATCGCCAGCGCCGCGATCGGCCAACCCTCCGCGCGCAGCTTGTGAAACTCGGAAATCTTTTGTTCGAGCGGGCAGCCGGCGAGCGTGACACCGAATGCCGACTTCTTGAACGAATTGGCAAGCGGCACGCCTTCGGCAGGCTTTTTTTCCAAGAGCCCGTGCGCGCACGAATCCTTGCCTTGCTCGTGGCACCAGATGCAGTAATGCGCTTCCGCGAGCCCGCCCGCCAGGTCGGTGCCGGGATCGGTCAGCGCGAACCCTTCGCGCCGCCGTATGTGATCGCCGGCAAGTTTGATCGCCGCGACACCGTGGCGTTCCTCGTGCTCGATCGGCACGAGCCGCATGACATCGAGCTTGCGTGGCGCCCGGAACAGCACGCCGCCCTTGGTCGCCGCGCGGCCCGTGGGTGTATGCACCGCCCAGGCGGCGTAACGTGCCGCGAGGTCGAGCTCGGCCGGATACGCGGCTTCGTCCTGCTGCCAGCGGAGCACGGCGTTGGCAAACGCAAGCTCGGTCAACGCTTCACCCAATTTCACCTGCAGTTCGCGCTGCAATGCCGCACCCTCGAAGGCCAGCGCCTCGCCCGCGTTGAACTTGTTCATTGCCCGGCGCTGGACGAACAGCCGCTTGACCGCGAACAACGGCGCAAGCTCGTGGTGCTGCGCTTCCAGTGCCTGGACGTCGGGCTCGATGCGAAACAACGCCGCAACAAAATCTTCGAGATGCGGGCCGAGTGCGATCAGGAGAGCGGATTCCGCCTTCGCATCCAACACGTCAGGATCGCCCCGCCCTGCGCGTAATCGGTCCGCTAGTGAAAGGTCGGTCGCGGCGAGATGCGCCAAAAAGGCCGCATCGATCCGCCGCAGGCCGGAAATGTCGTAAAGGTCGTCGAACGAGACTTCGAAACCAAGCTTCAAGATCAGTGCTTTCGAGCAGAATCGTCTTTCAGCGCCGGAAAAGCCAGGGCGCTTGGTTACGCTGCACCAAGAAAAGGTTAAAGTAACCGGCCGGTTACTCTGTTATGAGGCCGTGAGCCAGAAGTGGCGGCGTCATTTTACCCGGATGCGCTGCTACGTTGCGCGGGCAAAGTACCAATCAATTGGCACTAACGATATGCGGCAGAAGCAAGCGGTTTTGGCTACGGCGCTCAAAGTTCGAACGCGGTCGCCGGCGGCGCCGCACCTGCGCATTCTGCGCGCTGCGACGCGTGCTTTCGCGGACCGGGGACTTACCGTCGCGCGGGTCGCCGGCATCGCCGCCCGCGCCAAGGTCAATAAACGGATGCTGTATCACTACTACGGCAACAAAGAGGCGCTGTACCTCGCCGTTCTGGAG
>JBPCLS010000189.1:0-11740 GCA_051003055.1 Casimicrobiaceae bacterium | reverse complement strand
CTATTTCATGTCGCTGTCCGAAGCCACGCAGCTGCTGCTGCAAGCGGGACTGCAGGGGCAGCGCGGCGAAATTCTCGTGCTGGACATGGGCGGACCCGTGCGCATCGTCGATCTGGCGCGCGACCTGATCAAGCTCTCGGGCGCCGACGCCGACCGGATCGCCGTCGTGTTCACCGGGTTGCGGCCCGGCGAGAAGCTCTACGAAGAGCTCTTGACGACCGAAGAAGCGACCAAGCCCACACCGCACCCGAAGCTGCGGGTCGCGGAGGCGCGGCCGGCCAACCGCGATGCGGTGGGCCAGATGGTGACGTGGTGCGAAAGCGATCGCGCCGCCGACGATGCGGAAGTGCGCGCTCGGCTCAAATCCTGGATACCCGAATACTCGCCGCCGGCGGGTGCGCCGGTGGCGCCCATTCCCACCTAGGCGCCGCCGGGACGTGAGGAAACCAAGCCGCTGCCCATGCGCATCCCGCGCCGGCGCTAGCATCCCTGTCTTAGGCCGCGCGCAATGGCGTCCTCATTTGTGTCCCTTCGCGGCGCGCGAGCCGCGCTCCGTAGCCGACGAGCATCGCAGACAGGACCCAGAATTCCTTGGCGTTGCTGCGAAATAGCAAGTCGTCGGTGAGATTCTTGACGACAAAGCCGGCCATCAGCGCGAGCCCCGTCAAACCCACGAACGCGAGCGTGTCGTCGCGCCCGCGGACGTAGCGCATGAACGTCGCCAACAAAGTGACGAGCAGCGCAACGAACAGGCCGAAGCCTATTGCGCCGGTTTGCAGCCATTGGCTCACGAAGACGTTGTGCGCGTGCGTGAGGGTCGGGTCGTGCAACTCGCCCTGCAACTCTTCGCCAAGGATACCCCGGCCAAAGCCGTAGCCCAGCCAGGTTCGTTCGCGAATTTTCGCAACGGTCAAATTCCACAGATGAAGTCTGGGATCGCGTTTGATCGTGTCTTCGACGGTCGTTTGCGGTGGAAAATGCGTCTGCGCCTTTTCTTTCACCGAGTCCGTGAACGCCAGGCCGAGAACCACCAGCAGTGCCGCCACCGGCGCGAGCCAACGCCATGAAGACTGCGTGAACGTTTTGGGCCAGCGCAACGCGGCCGTCAGCGCGGCAGTGCCAAACGTCGCGGCGAGCGCAAGCCAGACCATGCGATTGTCGGTCAACCGTGCGGTGGCAAGCATCAATGCCAGCAGCACAATACCGACCACCAGCGCACGCCGCCGTTGCCCAGTGCCGATTGGTGCGGGCGCGATCAATGCGAAGAGTAGCGGTGCGACGAGCACGATGTAAGTTGACCAGGGACCGACGCCGTGGTGCCAGATGGCTGCGTTCCACCCCGTGCTGCTGGCCGCGAGCGCGAGTGCCAGCACGGCAAGGACAGCGAAACTCGTGAGCGCGGTGCCGGCTAGCAAGCGCAACGTCTTGCCGTCGCGAGTGGCGATGAACAACGCGGCGAACACGAGGCCGCTTTCGACGACCTCGCGTCGCAGCTCACCCGCCGTATAGAGGGGCTTCACCGACCAGCAGTAAGAGATGAGCGACCACAGGATCCAGGTGCCCCCCGTCAGCAGTAACGGCCAACCCGGAAACGGAATGGCAGCGGCGCGCAGCGTTTCGAGCGGTCTGCGCTGGCGCTGATACGCAAGCAACACGAGCAGCGCAAGCGCGCAGTACAACGTACCGCCGAAGGCGACAGACCTGAGGAACGTTCCGTGATTCGTCGGCAGCAAGGCCAAGTAGGCCGCGGCAAAGCCCGCGAGCCAGCGGTTACAATATTCGAGCATTTGGATTTTTTCGCCCGACTGGGCTGGCGCGGGACGCGCGATTCTACCTTCACGAGCCGCTGCCATGCGCGTCCTCGTCGTCAAACGCGACAAGCTAGGCGATCTGTTGTTGACGACGCCGGTGTTTGCGCACGTCAAATCCGTGCGCCCCGATATAGAGCTACACCTGCTGGCCAACGACTACAACGCCTGGGTCGCGGTTGACCATCCGGCGCTCACGCGCACGTGGGTCTATCCGCGCGTGAAACACAATGGACGCGTGCGCGTTGGCGCCGCGCTGGCGCATCTACCGCTCCTCTGGAATTTGCGCCGCGCAAAATTCGATTGGGCCATTGCGCTGGGCGGTGACGAATCGCACCGCGCGGTGAAACGCGCGGTGGCAACTGGCGCCAAACGAGTGGTCGCGTATGCGCAGAACCCGGCGCGCTACGGACCGCGCCTCACCGATCCGCTACCGCCGCCCGCCGACGGTCACGAGACCGCGCGCATGATGGCGCTGTTGGCACCGCTCGGCATCGCGCCGCCGGCGCGGCTGCCCGACCCGGCGTACCGCTGCCCGCCTGCCGACGCCGCGTTGGCACGCGACTGGCTCGCGGAGCGTGGCCTTGCGCCTGATGGCTACATCGTCGTCGGCCTTGGCGCCCGGTACGCGAACAGGCAACCCACGCCGGAGCAGATCGTCCGCTGGGCGCGCCAATTTCACGATACGTGGGGACTCGCTACCATACTCACGTGGACGCCGGGCACGCGCGACAATCCGCTCTATCCCGGCGACGACGCCACTGCCGAGCATGTGTTGGCACAAGCGTCTCCCCACATTCACCCGTACCGCGGCACAATCCGCGGCGCGCTTGGCCTCGTCGGCAGCGCGCGCGTGTCGGTCGTGCCGGATTCGGGCCTCATGCATTTTGCCGCCGCCAGTCCGGGCGGCGTCGTCGGACTGTTCGCCCACGACCCGACGCAATCCGTGCCGGCGTCGCGCTGGGCGCCTCTGGGCGCTCGCGCGGTGCAACTTGAAGCAGAGTCCGCCGTTGCCGATCTCAGCGATGAAACGATCTTTGCGGCAGTAGCGCCGTTCGCGACCAGGTCTGGTTTCGATCGCTTGAGCTGACACCTTCATTGCGAACAAGACGCCGGCGGCTCATGCGGCCGCGGCGCCTCGTCTACACTTGCCCCATGTGCGGCATCGCGGGATACATCAGCGACCTAGCGGTGCCGCCTGGCACGCTCGCCGCCATGACGTGCGCGCTCGCGCATCGCGGCCCGGATGCCCAAGGTTTTTATGAAGTGGGTGCTGCGCACCTCGGCCATCGCCGCCTCTCGGTAATCGACATCGCCGGCAGCCCGCAGCCGATGGCGAGTGCCGACGGCAATCTGGTGGTCGTGTTCAACGGCGAAATTTACAACTTCCGCGCATTGCGCGAGGAGCTGGCGCGCGGTGGCTGGGAATTTCGCACGGCAGGCGATACCGAAGTCCTGCTCGCCGGCTGGCGCGCGTGGGGCAGAGGGCTCGTCACGCGGTTGCGCGGAATGTTCGCGTTCGCGCTGTGGGACGCGCGTGAAGCAACGCTTTTCGCCGCACGCGATCACCTTGGGGTCAAGCCGTTGCATTACGCGTGGGACGGCAAGAGCCTGGTGTTCGGGTCGGAGCTGAAGGCCGTGCTCGCACATCCTTGTGTTCCGCGCGATCTCGATCTCGCGGCGCTGCGGCTGTATCTCGAATGCCAGTTCATCCCCGCTCCGCACTCGATCTACGGCGGCGTGCACAAGCTGCTGCCAGGCCATTGGTTGCTGCTGTCGCGCGGCGCGCTCGAAGTCCAACCATTCTGGCGCCTCGATTATTCGGAGAAGCTGCTTCTCGACGGCGACGACGCGGTCGCGGCGCTGGAACAGGAACTGCGGGCATCGGTTGGAGGGATGCTGGTGGCCGATGTTCCCGTCGGCGCGTTTGTCAGCGGCGGTGTGGACTCGGGTGTCATCGCGGCGATGATGACGCAATTGCGCGGCAGTCCAGTCGATACCTTCACGATCGGATTCGAAGGGGCGGTCGCAGGCAGCGAGCACCGCGAGGCGGCGCGTGTCGCTGCGCACATCGGCAGCCGGCATCATGCGCTTATGCTCGCGCCCGAGCACGTGCTCGACTCGTTCGAGCGTTGGGTCGACGTGTTCGACGAGCCGTTCGCCGACCAGGCGGCGTTGCCCACGATGCTGCTGGCGGAGTATGCGCGCCGCCATGTGACCGTCGTGCTGACCGGCGAAGGCGCCGACGAGGTCTTCGGCGGTTATTCGAACTATCGGAAACGTGTGCGACAGGAGCGCTGGACACGCTGGCTCGGGCATGCGCAATCGCCGGTCCCGATGTTCGTGAAAGCGCTGCCGGCCGAGCTGCGCAAGGATCGGCTGCTGCGGGCGATCGCGGAACCGCTGCCGCGCCGCTACCGGACCATTCCCAACGTATTCGACATCGCGCTGCAACCGTTGCTGCTCGCGCCGGAGCTCCTCGACCTAACGCGCGACGCGCCCGATGTCGGCGACATTGCGGCGCGCGCTTACGCGGAATGCAACTCCGCCGACTATCTCGACTGTCTGCTCCACGTCGATACGCGGTTGTGGCTGCCGGACGATCTGCTCACGAAGGTGGACCGCGCCACGATGGCGCATTCGCTGGAGGGACGTGTGCCGTATCTCGATCATCGCTGCGTCGAGTTTTGTGCGCGGCTCAACCCCTCGCTCAAAATTCGCGGCAGCCGGCACAAGTACCTGCTAAAGCGCGTCGCCGAGCGCTATTTGCCGCCGGAGATCGTCCACCGCGACAAACAGGGATTCGTGATGCCGCTGACCGAATGGCTTGCCGGCCGGCTCGCGGGCGAACTCGACGAACACCTCTTCGCAGGCGGACTCGAGCAGCGGGGACTGTTCCGCGGCGGCGTTTTGCGCCGGCTGGTGGCAGAACATCGCGGCGGGCGGCGCAATCACGCCGGACGGCTGTGGGCGCTCTTGATCCTGGAGCGCTGGTTCCGGCGCTATCTGCCGGGATGGTCGCTGGCGACATGAGGCTCGCCATCGTGCACACTGAAGCATCGACGGGTTGGGGCGGACAGGAGCTGCGCACCCTGACCGAAATGGAAGGGATGCAGCGGCGCGGCCATCGCGTGCATCTGCTCGCTCCGCGCACGGCGCAGATCTTCGCTGCGGCGTGCACGCGCAAGCTGTCCGTCGAGCCGCTGCCGATCGAATGGAAGCGCTTGCCGGGATTCATGGCGATGCGGCGCTGGCTCGCCTGTCACGGCGCCGAGTTCGACGTGATCAACACACACAGTTCGACCGACGCCTGGCTGGTCGCGCTCGCACGGGCGACACTGACCAGAGCCCCCCCGATTGTGCGCACGCGGCATGTTTCCACCAAGATCAACAATTCGCGCGCGACGCGCTGGCTCTACCAGCACGCAACCGCGCATGTCGTGGTGACCGGCGAGGCGCTAAAAGACCAGTTGATGCACAGCAACGGCTTTGCCGGCAGCGCTATCACGTCGGTGCGCACGGGGATCGATCTGGCGCACTTTCGGGCGCTCGACCGCGCGGAGATGCGCGCCAAGCTTAGTGTGGACGCGCGGCCGGCGGTCGGCATTGTCGCCACGCTGCGCGATTGGAAGGGCCACGACGACTTGCTCGATGCGTGGATGTTGTTGCGTGCACGCGCTCCCGGCTGGCAGCTCATCGTGATCGGTGACGGCCCGCGCCGCGCGCATCTGGAGAGGCGGGTGGCGCAGATGGGTCTCGCGGCAGACGTGCGCTTTACCGGCAATCGGGACGACATACCCGAGTGGTTCGCCTGTCTTGACGTGGCCGCGTTGCCGTCGTTTGGCGAGGAGGGCGTTCCGCAGAGTCTGATGCAAGCGGCAGCGTGTGCCGTGCCCGCGGTGTCGACGCACGTCGGCGCGATTGCCGAGGCGGTCGTCGACGGGCACACGGGTCTGCTCGTAGCGCCGCGCGATCCGCTGGCGCTTGCCGCCGCACTGGAACGACTGATGCGCGATAGCGCGTTGCGCGAGCGCATGGGGCGCGCCGCGCACATCTACGCGCAAGCGAATTTCGGCATCGACACCATGCTCGATGCGATGGAAGGCGTGCTTGCGCGCGTCGCAGTGAGGACGCGCTGATGTGCGGCATCGCGGGTCATTTCGGGCGGCCGGTCGGACCCCAGGTGCGGGCGCGCATGCTCGCGGCACTGCTGACGCGCGGTCCCGATGCGCAGAACATCGCCGCATTCGATGCGACCGGCGCGCGTGCCGCTGGAGACGCAGCTGCGGCGGCGGGACTCGTCCACGCGCGCTTGTCGATCATCGATCCGCGCCCCATAGCTGATCAGCCGATGAGCAGCGACGATGGGGCTGTCTGGATTTGCTACAACGGTGAAGTCTACGATTGGCAGGACGAGGCGCGCCTGCTCGCGTCAGGTGGGGCGCATTTTCGTACCCGTTCGGACACCGAGTTCATCCTGCACGCGTACGAGGCGTACGGCATCGAAGGACTTCTGCCGCGGCTGCGCGGAATGTTCGCGTTCGCGATCGTCGACTTTCGCGCTAGAGTCGTCCATCTGGTGCGCGACCGGATGGGCTTGAAGCCATTGGTCTACGCGCATCGCGACGGCTCGCTGGCGTTCGGTTCGACGGTGCGCAGCGTGCTGCCATGGCTGCCGCCGGCCGCACGTGCGCTTTCGCCCGAATCGATCGATGCCTTCCTCGCGCACCGTTATATTCCCGCCCCGCGAACGATATTCACGAACATCGCGCGGCTTGCCAACGGCCATCGTATTGCCTACGACCTCGACACCGGACACCTGTTCCAACATCGGTATTGGACGCCTGCGCCTGTGCCAGGCGCTGATTGCGCGCAACTGCTGGACGAGGCGATCGCCCTGCGGCTGGTTGCCGATCGTCCGCTCGGTCTCTTCCTGTCAAGTGGTGTGGATTCGGCAACGATTGCGTGCCGTCTCGCGGCGACCGGCAACCAAGCGCTGCGCTCGTTTTCTGCGGCGTTCCCGGGTTCTCCGCTCGACGAGAGCGGGGACGCGCTCGCCACCGCGCGCGCGCTCGGCTTCCCGAACGAGCAGATCGTCGTACCGACGGCGATCCGCGCCGATTTTGCCGCAATTGTGGCGGCGCTCGATGAGCCATTCGCCGACCCTTCCGCGTTTCCAACGTGGTATCTGGCGCGCGCAACCGTGCCGCATGTGAAAGTGGTGTTGGGCGGCGATGGCGGCGATGAGTTGTTCGGCGGCTACAAGAGGATCGGCCAGCATCTGAAGAGCGCGTGGCGCAGCGGTTGGCGCGCACCACTGCCTACGCTGCCGGATCGACGTTCGAAGGGGTGGCGCAAAATTGCCGGCGAGTTGGCACTTGACTGGGAAGACGCGTACGCACTGCGTTTTTCCGGTCTCACGCCGAATCAGCGCCGGTTTCTGCAGCCAGCGGCAACCGCGTTGCCGGGGCATTACTGGCGCGCACCTGACATCGCCGGGTATTCCCGCGTCGAGCAACTGCTGCGTTGGGATTTCGCCAACTACCTCCCCGAGTACGTATTGCGCAAGGCGGATCTGTGCACGATGGCGCACGGGTTGGAACTGCGCGCGCCGCTGCTCGACCACCGCTTCGTCGAAGCGGTAATGGCGCTGCCCGCGGCTCGCCGCTTCACCGACCCGCCCAAGCGCTACCTCGCGACGTTGGCGCCAGAACTAGAGCGCATCGGCGTGTTCTCGCGCAAAAAGCGCGGTTTCAACCCGCCGCTCGGCAGTTGGTTGCGTGGCGATCTCGCCGAGCGCCTTCCGGAGGCGGGCTCTTCGCTCGCGCAACTCACCGGCGGCCAGCTTGACGGCAAGCGCATCGGCGCGATGATCGACAGTTATGCCGCGACACCGGCGCTCGCGGAGCAGGTACTTTCGCTCGTCGTACTCGATGAGAGCCTGCGCCAGCTTGCAGCGGAGGCCGCGGGTGGCGGGTAGCCGCGCGCCGATGCGCGCCGTCGCGGTTGTGTTGGCACTCGCGCGCTGGGGGATCGGGCGGCAGGCGCCGGTTGCGCCGCGGCGAATCATCGTGCTGCACCATCTGTTGCTCGGCGATACGCTGATGCTGACGGCGTTGCTCGCCAAACTGCGCGAACGCTTTCCGGAGGCCGAGATCGTGCTGACGTTGCCGCGCGCGTTTGCACCGCTGTACGTGAGGCGACCCTATGGCGTCGTCGTGCATGCATTCGATCCGCGTGACCTCGCGACCTTTTGGCCGTTGTTGCGCGCGCCGCGTTTTGATCTTGCGTTGCTGCCGGCCGACAATCGCTGGTCATGGCTCGCGCGCGCAATCGGCGCACGTTGGATCGTCGGCTTTGCGAATGACAAGCCGGAGTACAAGAACTGGCCGGTCGACGAACTCGTGCCCTATTCGGCGCTGCCGTCGGCGTTTTGCGATACAGCGAACGCGCTCGTGTCGGGCCCCGCACCTACGCCGTATCAAACATCAGCGTGGCAGGCACCGCCGCGCGAGGACGCTCCGGCCGTCGCGGGCGACTACGCGGTGCTGCACATAGGTGCGAGCTCGCCGCTCAAGCTCTGGGAGCCGGCGCGATGGCGCGCGCTCGCCGCATGGCTGGAGGCGCGTGGCATCGAAGTCGTATGGAGCGCCGGCCCGAATGAGGCGACGATCATCGATTCCATTGACGCTGGGCAAGCGCGCCGGCGTTTTGCCGGGACGCTCTCGCTCTCCTCGCTCTGGCATTTGCTCGCGGGCGCGCGCCTCGTCGTGTGCCCCGACACTGGCGTTGCCCATCTCGGCCGCATCGTCGGCGTGCCGACCGTTACGCTATTCGGTCCGGGCTCGGCGGTCATTTGCGGTGCCGGCGAATTCTTTGCCGACAGCGCATATCGCTTCGTGACGGTGGATCCGTTTCCGTGCCGCGATCAGTCCATTCAGTTCTTTCGCGAAGTGCCGTGGGTGCGGCGCTGCGAACGTCTGTTCGGAGAGCCGCCGGCGCGTTGTCCGCGCGCCCGCTGCATGGAGGCGATCGAAATCTCTGCGGTAACGGCCGCTATCGAATCGCTTGGGGTTGGTTTGCGCGCGCCCGCCTAACGCGCAGGTGCGAAACGTTTGCCTTGGTCGGTCATATCGGCAGCCGGGCGTAACGCGTCTGCGTCGCCGCGTTGAGCGGCTGCGAAACCTGGCCTTGGTCCGTCACGTCAGCAGCCGGGCGTAACGCGTCCGCGGCGGCGCGTTGAGCGGCGCGCCACCTAAACGTTTCCCTTTTGATGACCTCTTCCGGCGCGTCCGCTCCAACGCGATGGCGCGGCGCGCCACAGAGCGCAGCAAGACGCGCCTACGCACCTCCGCGATAAAGCTGCGGATTCAACGATGGGTCGTTGTACATCTTGAACTGGCGATAAACGCGCCAGAACGCCTCACCCTTGGCGGCATGAGTGAGCAGCGTGTCGAAGCAACTCGCAAGCTCGTCACGTTGAACGCAAAGCAGTCGATGCCGGTCGCGGCAGGCCGCACGGTTCCCGGCGCTCGCAGCAGCTCGCTTCGCCGCGCTATCCATATGAAAGATCTTGAGCGCGAGGATCGACAACCGGTCCGTGATCGAACCGGCGGTCTCCGAGTTGTGCCAAGCGTCGGCAGCGACGATCACCCCGGCCAGCCGGGCGAGGAGAAGCTCGTCGATCCTCTCGATCGCATCGTTGCGTTGTTGATTGTAGGCGTCGATCGCGCGCTTGTTGGCCACGATTTGCGCAGCCGGCACGCCGGTCCGCCGCGCCAGATCTTCCTCGTCCCACAACAGGCGGTTGCAGCGGTGGTTGACGTCGACCCAATGCCATATGTGCTGAGCTTCTCCGGTGGGCGCCTCGTCCCGGTCCGGGGCGCCGACGTGCGAATCATGGAACGCGCGGATCGCGCTCGCGGCGACGTCGGGGAATAAAGGCGTCATCCCACCGCAGTGATATTGGAAGAGTCAGCGGACGGGTGGTCGGACGTGTTGGCGGAAGTATCGGACGGCGCCTTCCGCACGAACTGAATTTGATACAGCCGGGCGTAGACGCCGCCGCGCGCGAGCAGATCGCGGTGCGTCCCCACATCGACGATTCGCCCGCGCTCGAGGACGACGATACGGTCGGCATGTTCGATCGTCGAAAGCCGGTGTGCAATCACGATCGTAGTGCGGCCTTGCATCAGCGCGTCGAGCGCCGCCTGCACTTGCCGCTCGGACTCCGAATCGAGCGCCGATGTCGCCTCGTCCAGGATTAGAAGCGGCGCGTTCTTGAGGATCGCGCGCGCGATGGCGATACGCTGGCGCTGGCCGCCCGACAGCCGAATGCCGTTCTCGCCGACGCGGGTGTCAAAGCCCTGTGGGGTCGCGCGGATGAACTCGAGCGCGTACGCGGCGGCGGCCGCGCGTTCGACCTGTTCGCGCGCAGCGCCCGCCATTGCGCCGTAGGCGATATTGGCGGCAATCGTGTCGTCGAACAATTGCACATCCTGCGACACCATCGCGATTTGCGCGCGCAAACTCTGCCGCGTCAACGTCGTGACGTCGTGGCCGTCGATGAAGAGTCGGCCGGCAGTCGGCTCGTAGAAGCGCGGAACAATGTTGACCAGCGAAGTCTTGCCGCTCCCCGACTCGCCGATGAGCGCCACCGTTTCACCCGGCGCAATTGCAAGCGTGATATCGGTGAGCGCCTCGCGCTCATGCCCCGCGTAGCGCAGTGAAACGCGCTCGAAGCGCAGTTCGCCACGGCAGCGGCGCAATGTCACCGTGCCGCTATCGGACTCGGGCTCCTGATCGAGCAGTCCGAAAATGCTCTCGGCGGCGGCCAAGCCCCGCTGGATCGCCGCATTGATTCCGGACAACCCCTTCAAACGCTCGAGCAGCGTGATCAGCGCAACCACGTAGGACAGAAATATCGCGAAATCCAGCGCTCCCGCCTCGCTTTGCGAGAGCGCGACCCAGATGATGAAGCCCACCGCGCACGCGGCGAAGAAAACCGTCAGCGGCGAGCTCGCGGCAGTTGCCGAGGATTCTTTCGACATTGCGAGGCGCAACCGGTTGGCAGCGCCGATCGCGCGTTTGCGCTCGTAATCCTCGCCGCCGAATACGCGGATGACGCGATGGCCGCCGATCATCTCTTCGAGCACATGCGTGAGTGAACCGGCGCGGTCCTGGATGTCGTGCGCGATGCGGCGCAGTCGCCGGCTGAAGTAGCGAATCACCACGCCGACGATCGGAATCACGACCAGCGCCATCAAGGTCAGCCGCCAGTTGAGCCACACGAGGTAGCCGAAACTCGCGATGATCGTCAGCGATGAGCGCAGCGCGTTGGTGATGGCCCCGGAGGCGGCCGAGGCGAGTTGGTGGGCGTCGAACGAAATCTTCGATTGGACGATGCCGGCCGAGTGCGTGTCGTAATAGGACGTGGGCAATCGGAGCAGTTTTTCGATCAAGTCGCGCCGCAAGTCGAATACGACGCGATACCCGGTCCAGCCCATGCCGAATTCTGAGATGTACGAGCCGACGCCTCGCAGCAGGAAGACCCCCACGACGGTAAACGGCAGCCATTGCGTCTGCACCGGGTCCGGGTTCTGAAAACTCCGGACGATCGGTATGACCAGGTAGGCAAGTAAAAGGTCGCCGGCGGCGACGATCACCATGCCAACGACCGCCAGGCCGAACGCCCAACCGTACGGCCGAACGTAACGGAGCAGACGTAGGTAGAGGACTGAGCCCTTCATCGGGAGAGCAGCCGCGTGCGGTGTGCGCACATTCAGGAAGGCGCACCCGCATCAATCGCGACCGCGGCGGAGCGATTAAGTATAACGTAGCCATCCGAAGCGAACGCGGTTTTGCGTTGACGCGAGTGAGAGCGGCGGCCGAGGCCGTCAGGCCGAGGCAAGTCTCGAAGGGCCGTCGCCGCA
>JBPCLS010000188.1:0-6471 GCA_051003055.1 Casimicrobiaceae bacterium | reverse complement strand
AGCGTCCCGGTGTACGTCCACGACTGCCCCGCCGCTGCGAAAGCGCCTCGGGCAGTGCCAGTATCGGCTTCACCGGTCACTTGCCGTCCGTACCCTTGTTCTTGGCGGCAAGCGTCTTGATCAAACCATCTACTCCGGCCGTCTTGATCTGCTCACTGAATTCGTCGCGATAGTTGGTCACCAGCGATACGCCGCCGACGATGATGTCGTACGCCTTCCAGCCCTCTTTCCTTCTGGTCATACTGGAGGCGATCTGGACGGGAGCCTGGCCAGGCCGCAAGACTTCAGTGCGCACGGTGACATCGGTCGCGTTGGGTTCCGCGCGCAACGGCTTGTAATCCATCGTTTGGTCGCGATACTGCGCAAGCGCGCCCGAATAGGTACGCACGAGTAGCGTGCGAAATTCTTCGATCAGCCGCTTTTGCTGTTCGGGATTGGCCGCGCGCCAGTTGCGGCCCATGGCGAGCGCCGTCATCCGTTCGAAATCGATGTTCGGCGATACTTTCGCCTCCACCACTTCACGAATGCGCGCCTGATCGCCCGCCTGCACTTTTGGATCGGCGCGGATGATCTGGAGCAATTCCTGCGACGTACGCTTGACCGCTGCGTCTGCGGTTTCCTGCGCAAGCGCCGGCGCCAAAGCAAAGAGACCAAGCGCGGCGACCGCATAGGCAAAAAAACGCCGGTAACGCTTCATTTATTCGTCCTTGGCCTCGGGTGGCTGGCCATCGTAAACCTCGTATTGCCTCCGCTGCAGATACGACCGGCGGATGAACGTATAGCGGTCGAGCGCGGCCTGCTCGACGAACGATGTCGTCCCCATCAAACTTGCCCGCAGGTCGACCGGACCCAAAATCTCCAGCGCCGTACGGACTTCCCACGCGGGAATATAGTAGACCGGCGAGGCGGCAATGCGGATCGCGAGCCCGGTACCGTCGCGGAACGAACTGGGCCCGAGCAATGGAATGAAGAGATAGGGTCCCTGCGCAACGCCCCAGTGGCCGAACGTCTGGCCGAAATCCTCGCCGCCTCGTGGAATGTCGGCATCCGACGCGATGTCGATGAGCCCCAGCAAGCCGAATCCGCTATTGACCATCACGCGGCCGAAATCGTGACCCGCCTTGTCGAGTTTCCCTTGCAGCAGGCCGTTGACTCCCGAAAAGAAGTCTTCGATGTTGCCGAAAAAGTTATGCACCGCCGTGCGCACCGGGCGCGGCGTGTAATCGAGATACGCCTGAGCAATCGGCTTTACAATGTTCTCGTCCAACGGTTCGTGAATCGCGTACATGGTCCGATTGAACGGCTCAAGCGGATCCGCGTTGACACGGCCGCCCGTGCTCGCGCAACCCGAGAGCAGGAGTACCGTGAAAGCGACGGTGAACGAGTGGAGTTTCACGTCGTTGCCTCCTATTGCTCGCGCTAGGGCTTTGCCTCTGATCACTTGGCCCCGCCTGCGCTGCCCGCCTTGTCGAACAGGAACTGGCCGATCAGTTTTTCGATCACGACTGCCGATTGCGTTTTCGCGATCTCCCCGCCATCGGCGAGCATCACCGTGTCGCCGCCCGAATCGAGCCCGATATAGACCTCGCCCAACAGGCCCGAAGTCAGAATCGACGCAATGGTGTCCTTGGTGAAGGAATATCCATTGTCTACTTTCATCGTCACAACGGCCTCGTAGGTCTTGGGGTCGAGCCTGATCCGTTCAACGCGGCCGACGACCACACCTGCTGCCTTCGCAGGTGCGCGCAGCTTCAACCCACCGATGTTGTCGAAACGGGCCTCCAGCCGGTACGACGGTACCGTCTGCAACGTCGCGAGGTTAGCGACCTTCAGCGCCAGAAACAGAATTGCGCCCAAGGCAATGGTGACGAAGATTCCAACCCAAAGGTCGATGGTCGCGCGATTCATCTGCTGCCCATTCCGCGGAACATGAATACGGTGAGCACGAAATCAAGCGCCAGGATCGCGAGCGAACTGCCGACGACCGTCCGCGTCGTCGCGCTGGACACGCCCTCTGCCGTTGGCTGGGCGTCATAACCTTCGAACACGGCGATCAGACTGACGGCGACACCAAAGACGACGCTCTTGATGATGCCGTTGGTTACGTCCGGCCAAAAATCGATGCCCGCTCGCATGTTGCCCCAGAACGCACCCGAATCCATGCCAATGAGCCGCACGCCGACGATATACGCGCCAAAGATGCCCAGCACTGAAAACAGCGCCGCCAGCAGCGGCATCGAGATAACCCCACCCCAGAAGCGGGGAGCGACGATTCGGGCCAACGGATCGACCGCCATCATTTCCATCGCGACCAACTGCTCGGTGGTTTTCATCAAGCCGATCTCCGCGGTTACGGCACTCCCGGCGCGGCTCGCGAACAGCAGACCCGCGACGACAGGACCGAGTTCCCGCACCAACGCCAGTCCAACAAAGATCCCCAGCGACTCGCCGGCGCCGTATTTGTTGAGTGAATCGTACCCTTGCAGTCCCAGCACCATCCCGACGAACAACCCGGAGACCAAAATGATGACGAGCGAGAGCACGCCGGAAAAATAAATCTCGCGCAAGGTCAGCCGCATCCTGCGCAACGCCGAGGGTGTGTGGTACAGCACCGCCACGAAAAAACGTGCGACGAATCCAAGGCGAGTAATCGCCTTGATCGTACCGGCGCCCACGCGCCGCAAACCGAAGACAAGCGTGTTAGCGGGCATGCGCGGTAAGCTCGGCAGTGTACGGACGCGCGGGGTAATGGAACGGGACCGGTCCATCCGGCTCGCCATCGACGAACTGCCGGACGAACGGATCCGCCGACGCGCGCACCTCGGCCGGGGTTCCCTGTGCGATGATGCGGCCGCCGGACACGAAGTGCATGTAGTCGACGATCTTCAGCGATTCGTAGACATCATGCGTCACCAGTACCGACGTAATGCCCAGTGCGTCGTTCAATTTGCGGATCAACTGTCCGACCACCCCCAGCGAAATCGGATCCAGACCGGCGAACGGTTCATCGTACAGAACGAGCATCGGATCGAGTGCGATGGCGCGGGCCAACGCTACTCGGCGCGCCATGCCGCCCGATAGCTCAGCGGGGCGCAAACGCGCCGCGCCGCGCAATCCCACCGCGTTCAGTTTCATCAGCACCAGGTCGCGCACCAATTCGTCGGTGAGGTCCGTGTGTTCGCGCAGCGGGAATGCGATGTTTTCCAGAACTGAAAGATCGGTGAACAGCGCGCCGAACTGAAACAGCATGCCGATCTGGCGGCGTAGCGCGAAGAGCTCGCCCCGATCGAGCTCGGGCACCGATTTACCGCCCACGACGACGCGACCTGCCTGCGGTTTCAACTGCCCGCCGATCAGACGCAGAATCGTTGTCTTGCCGCTGCCAGAGCCACCCATGATCGCGACGACCTTGCCGCGCGGGATAACCATGTCGATCCCCTGCAGCACGGGACGCCGGCGCTCGTAGCCAAACGAAACTTGGGCGAGCTCGACGGCGTTCTCGGTGGGGCAGGAAGGCGGGGCGGCGGACGGCGGTGGGGACGACACGAGGTACTTTAGGCGACCAAAAGAGCGCGATTGTAGCTGGTAAGCGGTCGCCGTTGAGCGGCGAGCGTAAAAAGCGGTCGGGCGTTTTGAGAATTCAGCGTGAAAACCGCTAAACGCTAGACTCTTCACGCTGCCTCAACCTGTACCCCCGAGCAACCGTTGCTCGGCCAACACGAGGCTCTCCGGCCGGCCCAGCAGCACGACGGCGTCACCGGCTTCGAATCGCCACAAAGCATCCGGCCGTTGCGAGCGTGAGCCGCGGCGCCGTACACCTGTCACCTCGACCAGTCCGGCGAGCCCCAGTTCACCCAGGGTATGGCCTACGGCGTGGGCCCGATCAGGCAACACCACCGAGTGAAGGCGCGATTGCAGGTTTTCGGCGGCATCCGCGGTATCCGTGGCGCCGTGAAAGAACCCGCGGAAGAGGCTGTAGCGTTCCTCCCGGACGCTGCGGATGCGTTGCAACACCGTTGGCAACGGCACTCCCAGCAACAGCAGCGAATGCGACGCGAGCATCAGGCTGCCTTCGAGCACCTCGGGCACCACCTCCGTCGCGCCGGCCGCCAGCAGCCGCTCGAGCTCGCTATCGTCGAGCGTGCGCACGACGACCGGCAGATCCGCTCGCGACTGGTGCACTTGATGCAGGATCTTGAGAGCCACTGGCGTGTTGGCAAAGGTGATGACGACCGCGCGCGCTTTCGCCAACCCGGCGGAGACGAGCGCCTCCCGCCGGCTGGCATCGCCGTATACGACGCTGCCACCGTCGGCCGCGGCTTCGCGGACGCGTTGCGGATCCGCCTCGAGCGCTAGATAGGGAATCTCTTCCGCCTCGAGCAGGCGTACCAGGTTCTGGCCACTGCGCCCGTACCCGCAGACGATCACATGATCCTGCCGCGCCATCGATGTCGCGGCGATCTGGGTGAGTTGCGCCGCACGCGCAAGCCAATCGCTCGCCGTGAGCTTGCGCACGAACGGCTCTGCGAACTCGATGACCAGCGGCGCAGTCACCATCGACAAGATCATCGCTGCCAGCACGGGCTGCATCAGCTCCGGTGGTACGAG
Organism: Casimicrobiaceae bacterium; assembly: GCA_051003055.1. Lineage (GTDB taxonomy): Bacteria > Pseudomonadota > Gammaproteobacteria > Burkholderiales > Casimicrobiaceae > VBCG01. The sequence continues at coordinate 1,863 of JBPCLS010000188.1, read as the reverse complement.
CGCGTTATCCGCAGCCAGCGCCAGCATGACCAGCGCGAGTTCGCCGGCTTGCGCGAGATAGACGCCGGTGCGCAACGCCGTGGCGAGAGGCGCTCCGAACGCGCGCGCGAGTGCGAGGATCAGCACCAGCTTGGCGGTGACGGGAACGAAGACGAGCAGCGCAACCCAGGGGAGGCTCCCCACGACGACGCTCAAATTTAGCGTCATCCCGACGGTGATGAAGAAGAGCCCGAGCAACACGTCGCGAAACGGCTTGATGTCTTCCTCGACCTGGTAGCGATATTCGGTCTCGGCGATCAGCATGCCGGCGAGAAATGCGCCGAGTGCGAGCGAGAGTCCGAGCAACGCCGTCAGAGCGGACAGGCCAAGCGTCACCAACAGGACGTTCAGCACGAACAATTCGGATGAACGCTGCCGTGCGACCAAGTGAAACCACGCGCGCATCGGTCGCTGGCCCAGGAACAGAATGAGCGTCAGCGCGAACGCTGCCTTGATTGCCGCGAACCCGAGTGCCCGCACGAGATCGGCACCCGTTTTGGAAAGTTCAGGGATGACGATCAGGAACGCGACCACGGCAAGATCCTGAAATAGCAGGATGCCCATGACGTCACGCCCATGCGGCGTTCCCAGCTCCATCCGCTCGGCGAGCATTTTGGAGACAATCGCCGTCGAACTCATCGCGAGCGCGCCACCCAACACGAGACCGGCTTGCCAGCCGTAACCTACGAGGTGCAATGCCCCCATCGCCGCTGCCGTCGTGATCGCGACTTGCGCAAGACCGAGCCCGAACACCGCACGGCGCATCGCGCGCAACTGCGGCAGGCTGAATTCGAGCCCGATCGTGAACATCAGGAACACGATCCCGAACTCCGCGAGATGACGCGTCGCCGTGTCATCGGGCACCCACGCCAGCGCGTGCGGGCCGCCGGCAACCCCCACCGCCAGATATCCCAGAATCGGCGGCAACCGGAGAAGCCGGCACACGACGACAACGACAACGGCCGCAGCGAGCAGAACGAGAATCAACTGCAGCGTCTGCGGCATCACGCGACCGGATAATGAAGACGAGGGCAATGTAGCATGGCAACTTTGCATCGACCGCCACGAGACAGCGCTGGCGAGCACGCGCGCGGTTATACTTCCCGCGCATGAACGCACGCGGCAACCTCGGTCACCCGCAGGACGCGGCGCCGGCCGCGCGCGCCGGCGTCGACTCCGTGCATGCTTTGGCGTTGGCGCGCAACGTCCTCGCGACCGAGGCCGCCGCGATCACCGCGCTGGCATCACGGATCGGCGCCTCATTCGTTGCCGCGGTGGAACTGCTGCTCTACTGTCGCGGACGAGTCATCGTTTCCGGTATGGGTAAATCCGGACACATCGCGCGCAAGCTCGCCGCCACGCTTGCGTCAACCGGAACGCCTGCATTCTTCGTGCATCCTGCCGAAGCGGCTCACGGCGATCTGGGGATGATTACGCCGGACGACATCGTGCTGATGCTCTCCTACTCCGGCGAAACCGACGAACTCGTCGCTCTCGTCCCGCATTTGAAACGCGAGGGTGCAGCGCTCATCGTGCTGACCGGCAACGAATCGAGTTCGCTCGCGCGGGCAGCCGATGTGCACCTCGACGCTGCCGTGGAAAGCGAGGCATGCCCACTGGGACTAGCACCCACCGCGAGCACGACAGCCGCGTTGGCACTGGGTGACGCGCTCGCGCTGGCGCTGCTCGATGCTCGTTGATTCTCGGTCGAAGATTTTGCCCGATCGCATCCGGGCGGTGCGCTGGGACGGCGACTGTTGACGCGCGTCGCCGACGTCATGCGTACCGGAGATGCGCTGCCGACATCACCGACCACCGCGACGC
>JBPCLS010000187.1:0-4977 GCA_051003055.1 Casimicrobiaceae bacterium | reverse complement strand
AGCTGCACCGGCACAAGGGCCTAGCGGTGGTGTTCGCCGACTACAACGACATGGCCGCGCGGATCGACGCTCCCGATCTTCCCGTGACCAAGGATTCGGTCATCGTGCTGAAAAATGCCGGGCCGCTGGGCGGTCCGGGCATGCCTGAGTGGGGGCAACTGCCGATCCCCAAGAAACTCCTGGCGCAAGGCGTGCGCGACATGGTGCGCATTTCCGATGCGCGGATGAGCGGCACCTCATATGGCGCCTGCGTGTTGCACGTCGCGCCGGAATCCTGGATCGGCGGCCCGCTCGCGCTGGTCGAGGACGGCGATTCAATCGAACTCGATGTTCCTGCGCGCACGCTGACCTTGCATGTCACAGAGGCGGAACTCGCGCGGCGCCGGGCCGCGTGGCAGCCCCCTGCCCCGCGTTACACGCGCGGTTACGGCGCGCTATTCGCCCAACACATTACGCAGGCCAACGACGGCTGCGATTTCGATTTTCTCGAGGCCGGACTGAAAATTGACGACCCGGAAATCCACTGACGGACAATGACAATGCGCCTCGGCGCCAGATGATCGTTTCTTGTAACTCGCGCGGGCGCTACATCCGCTCGATGACCGCCGCGATTCCCTGGCCGCCGCCGATGCACATCGTGATCAAGGCGTAGCGTCCGCCGGTGCGCTGCAGTTCGTACATCGCCTTCACCGTCAGGATGCAGCCGGTCGCCCCGATCGGATGGCCGAGCGCGATCGCGCCGCCATTGGCGTTGACTTTGGCGGCGTCCATCTTGAGTTCCTTGTTCACGCCAAGCGCCTGCGCGGCAAACGCTTCGTTCGACTCGACGACGTCGATTTGATCCAGGGTCAACCCCGCTCTCTCGAGCGCGCGGCGGACTGCGGTAACCGGTCCCAAGCCCATGATCTTCGGATCGACGCCGGCGTGGCCGTAGGACACGAGCCGCGCCATTGGCTTGAATCCCTTCTTTTCCGCGGCTGCCTTTTCCATCAGCACGACAGCCGCAGCCGCATCGTTGATACCCGACGCATTACCCGCGGTGACGGTACCGTTTTCCTTGATGAACACGGCTTTCAACTTGGCCATGCCGTCGAGGCTGGCATCGGCGCGCACGTGTTCATCGGTGTCGAAGAAGGTCGAGCCCTTCCTGGTCTTCAACTCGATTGGCAGGATCTGTTCCTTGAAGTGGCCGTTCGCGATGGCCTTGGCGGCACGCTGGTGGCTTTCAACCGCGAAGGCGTCCTGCTGCTCGCGGTTGATGCCGCATTTGGTCGCGACGTTTTCCGCGGTGACGCCCATGTGAATGGTGTCGAACGGATCGGTCAGCGCGCCGACCATCGCGTCCATGATTTTGTTGTCGCCCATGCGCGCACCCCAGCGCTGCGTCAGATTCATGTAAGACGCGCGGCTCATGCTCTCGGCGCCTCCGGCGACCGCGGCGTCCGTGTCGCCAAGCAGGATGGTCTGCGACGCCGAGACAATCGCCTGCAATCCGCTCCCGCACAGGCGGTTCAACGTCAACGCCCCAGTTTCGACGGGCAGCCCGCCGTTTACGCACGCCACGCGCGACAGGTACATGTCCTTGGGCTCGGTATGGATGACGTTGCCGAAGACGCAGTGACCGACATCCCTGGGATCGATCTTGGCCCGAGCGAGCGCTTCCTTAACGACCTTCGCTGCGAGTTCGGTGGGCGGGATGTCCTTCAAGCTGCCGCCATAATCGCCGATGGCCGTACGCACTCCGCTCAAAATGACGACTTCGCGTGCTGCATCCATGAGTCTTCCCTCTCCAAATGAACTTCCATCATACTGCGGATCATTGAGACCGGCTTCGCGGCATTTTATGACGCGCCGCCAACTCGCACCGTGAAACTAGAACCAAGGAGCAAAGCATGAAAATGCGCATCAACAAACGCTGGGCAAGTGGCATGTTCGCGCTGGCGGTATCGGCCGCGGCCTTCGCCTATCCCGACAAGCCCGTCCAGTACATCATTCCGTTCGCCGCCGGAGGCGAATCCGATATTGCGGCGCGACTGCAGCAGCAGACGTTCAAGACCAAATTCAATCAGGATATGGTCGTTGTCAACAAACCGGGCGCGGGTGGCGGCCTTGCCTGGTCGCAGATGAACAGCATGCCGGGTGACGGGCACACGATCGTCGGCGTCAACCTGCCGCACATCGTGCTGCAGCCGCTCGAGGGCACGGTGGATTACAAGACCGAGGACGTGACGCCGATCTATTTCTTCCACTACACGCCGGATGCGATCGTCGTGGCGCAGGACAGCCCGTACAAGGCCTTTGCCGACCTCGTCAAAGCAGCACGCGAAAAACCCGGCGCGATCTCTTTTGCCGGCTCGGGGACCACCTCGGCGAATCATCTGGCGCATGAGCGGTTGAACCGCGAGTTTAAGATCAAGACGACCTATGTGCCGTTCAAAGGGACCGGCGATATGGTGTCGTCGATCCTCGGCAACCATGTGTCGGCGGCGATGTCTTACTCAACGCTTGCGATTCAGCAAAAGGGGAAGATGCGCATGCTCGCCGTGGCGACGGCGCAGCGAGTGCCGCAATTTCCGGACGTTCCGACGTTCAAGGAGCTGGGTATCGACTGGGTCGACGGCGCCTATCGCGGCATCGGCGTTCCCAAGTCGACACCCGCCGATCTACGCAAGAAGGTTTCCGACATGATGGACGCGATCAACAAGGACCCCGAATTGCGCAAAAAGATGGTTGACGGCGGGTTCGAGGTCACCGACATCTCGCTCGAGAAAATGCCGGCGTTCATGAAGGAGCGAACGCAGGAATACTTGAACACAGCGAAGCAGATGGGACTCGTCAAGTAGGCAGATCGCGCGGGCTGGGGTTGCTCGGCTTCGTCCCCTCGCCCATGGCGGCGGACTCTCTGATGGGTGACGCCGTATTGGCTCGCGTAGGTAACGGCGGCGCAACGTCGGAATGGGGTTCGTTGCGACGCGAACCAAAGCGATACGCGTAGACCCACGTGAACTCCGCGCCCAAGAGGAAGATCTGGGCCGAGTAATAAACCCAGATCAGCAGCAGCACAATCGAGCCGGCCGCGCCGAACCCGGACACGATCCCGCTTTTGCCGAGGTAGAGCCCGATTGCGAATTTTCCGATCGCGAACAGCACGGACGTCACCGCGGCGCCGATCCAAACGTCGCGCCAGGCGATTCGCATGCGGGGCAGAATCTTGTAGATCAGCGCAAAGAGCACCGTAATAATCACGAAGCTCAAGACGAAGTTAGCGACGTGGAGCACCGCTTCCCAGCCGCGAAAGTTCGGATTCCACCACTTGCCGAGAGCCGCCAACGCGGCGCTTATGACAAGCGAGACCAGCAGCAGAAAACCAATCGTGAGAATCATGCCGAAGGACAGCAGGCGCTCCCGAACCAGCGTCCAGAGACCACTCCCTTTTTTAAGCGAAGGCGCGCGCCAGATCCGGTCGAGAGACGTCTGCAGTTCGCCGAATACCGTTGTGGCGCCGATGAAGAGCGCAAGGCCACCCAGGATGATGGCCAGTGTACCGGTGGCAGGCTCGCTTGCACTCTTGAGCAAGCCCTGCACTGCGACAGCGCCTTCGTCGCCCATCAAGTCGCGCAACTGCGTGAATACCTCGCCTTGCGCTGCGTCGCGGCCAAAGACCAGACCGGCCACGGCAATGACGATCAACAGGAGCGGAGCGAGGGAAAACATCGTGTAGTACGCGAGCGCCGCGCCCATGCTTGGCGCGTAGTCGTCGATCCATGACGAGACCGATTCCTTGAGCAGCGACCAGAGTGTTTTGGCGTTCATGCTTGCTCGCCTTTCGAATTGCTTGCGTCCGCATCGTGTGGCAAGCGGGGCCGGTATCGCTTGATCTCGATCTGGGCTCAACAAAGGGATGCCGCTAACGCCAGGTGCCGATGGCCTGCCGCGCCGCATCATTGAGTGGCCGCGCGAGCACGCCGCTTTGCGCGACGCTCACCTGATAGTGTGCGTCATCGGCCATCGGCAGAAAGGTCGCGCTGCCGTACATCGCGTCGATCCAGCGCAGGTGGTCCTTGTACTGGCGCGCGAGTTGCCAGACGTCCAGGAACGCCGGCTCGTTGAGCGCGTAGACGCTCCGGCTCGCGTTGCGTTCGCTCTCGATATCGCGATAACGGCCGCCTATCCGCTCGAGTCGGTAGACCGTATCGAAGCCGAACAGATTCGCAAGCGGCCGCCACTTGAGCACGCGAGCGTCGATTTGCCACTCGTCACCGCGCAGCTCGAAGCTTTGGGCATTTCCACTGGGATATTGAAGGCGGGCATTAAAGTGCCGGTCGGCGATACGACTGAACTTGAGCTGCGCGGCATCCTGCTCGTGCGTCAGCCGCTGATACGTGAGAAGGTCGAATCCGAAGAGTCCCGCGCACGCGGCGGCGAGCGCGAAGATCGCCGCCATCAGGCTGTGCGCCGTGCCTGCGACGAATCGGCGGCGCTTGAAGCGCGCCGCGGCAAGCAGCAGAAAAGCGAACGCGATCAGCGCGCACGCGGCGACAATGACGTTCAATGGCATCGCGAAAGTATAATCATCTTGTTCCCCGCTTGTTACGGAGACATGATGCCTCAACTGTCGGAATCGAAATGGCGCCATCACGGCGTGCGTGTCGTGCACGGCGATGAGCTCGACGTCAATACGCCGCAGACACCCGGAATGAACCGCGCGGCGGCGATCACCACCGCGCGCGCCGGTGCGGAAAAGCTGTGGGCCGGCACCGTGGTGATTCATCCCAAGGCGAAGACCGGCGCGCACCATCATGGTCCCGTCGAGAGCGTGATTTATGTCGTCAGCGGCCGAGCCAGAATGCGATGGGGAGACCGGCTCGAATTCGTGGCAGAGGCGGGTCCCGGCGACTTCATCTACGTGCCGCCCTTCGTGCCGCATCAGGAAATCAACGCCAATGACGACGTTCCGCTGTCGTGCGTGCTCGTGCG
>JBPCLS010000186.1:0-5556 GCA_051003055.1 Casimicrobiaceae bacterium | reverse complement strand
GGAAAGCGGGTCGGGCAGCGAAAAGTTGTAGTGAACGCCGGAAATCGTCTGCATGCGCCGGCCGTACCGATGCGCGAGGCCCATGCGGTAGACGCTCTTCGCGCGGCAGATGTTGGAGTTGCCGAAGCGGCCAATCGGGATGGCGTCGTCCGCGGGCAGTCCGCACGGCATGCTCGCGCACCAGAGCAACTCGTCGCCGATCGCACGGTAGACGACCTGGTGAATCTCGGTGAGCTCCCTCACGCAGGCATCCGCGCCGGTGTGCACGCCAGTGATGAGCTCGAGTTGCGACTCGCTGAAGTCGGTGGTGACGTACGGGTGAGTGAGTGCTGCGCCGAGCCGCGCCGGATGCGGCGTAATCGCCAACGCGCCGTTCGCCCGCACGCGCAGGCTTTCTTTTTCGATCCCACGCAAAAGGCCCTGCAGCACCGCTTGAGGCAGCGATTGCAGGCGTTCCTGAAAAAGCACGCCCCGCTCAACCAATTCCGAGTAATTCCACTTCAAACGCCGCCATCGCGTGCGGTGGAATCACGCCGCCGGCGCCGCAAACGCGATAGCCAACGCCGTGTTCGTCGAACGTCAAGCGGTTTGCGGGGGTACTAGTGGACATCGGACTTCCGGTGAGAAGCTGGACTCGCATTCTATTACGCGTGCGCGTGCGCGGAACGAACCGGTAAGCTTTAGAGCCGTTAACTATGGGAGAAACGACACATGAAGCCCGCCAGCATTGCCGCACAAGCGCTCGGATGGGTGGACGACAAAACGCGCGCAATCGCGCCGCCGATTCACACGTCGACGACGTTCATCCGCGACCCGGACAATCAGTATCGGTCCGGTCGCGTGTACGCGCGCGACGACAACCCAACGTTCGATCAAGCCGAAGCGGTGTTGACGGCGCTCGAAGGCGGGCACGCCTCGCTGCTATTCGCCTCGGGCATGGCAGCAGCCACCGCCGTGTTTCAGGCGTTGGCCCCCGGCGACCATGTACTGGCGCCGAAGGTCATGTACTGGTCGCTACGTAACTGGTTGATGAACTTTGCGACACATTGGGGATTGCGTGTGGGCTTTATCGATATGACCGATCCGGACGACGTGCGACGGCGAGTTCAGCCCGGTAAAACCAAACTGGTCTGGATCGAAACGCCGGCGAACCCGCTGTGGACGATCACCGACATTGCCCTCACCTGCGACATCGTTCACGCAGCAGATGCGTTGGTGGCAGTTGATTCGACCGTCGCGACACCTGTTCTCCAGCGCCCGCTCGAGTTGGGTGCGGATATCGTGATGCATGCGGCGACGAAATATTTGAACGGGCACTCGGATGTGATTGCAGGATCGCTAACGACGCGCGAGGATTCGGCCATCTGGCTGCGCATCAAATCCATTCGTGCGCAGATGGGCAGCGTGCTCGGACCGTTCGAGGCGTGGCTGCTCACGCGGGGCATGCGCACGCTATTCCCGCGCGTTCGAGTAGCGTGCGCCAGCGCGCAAGTGATCGCCGAGCACTTCGCGCAACATCCATTGATCCGGGAAGTGATGTATCCCGGCTTGCCTTCGTTTGAAGGGCATGCGGTCGCTTCGAAGCAGATGCACGGCGGTTTCGGTGGGATGTTGTCAATCCGCGTGCGGGGATCGAAAGATGCACCAGGCACCGGCGAGGATGCAGCCATTACAACGGCAGCCAACGTTGAGCTATGGAAGCGTGCGACTTCGCTTGGCGGCGTAGAAAGTCTGATCGAACACCGCGCCAGCGTTGAAGGCGCGGGAACGCCTGCCCCGGGTGATTTGTTGCGCCTTTCCGTGGGCATTGAAGACACGGAGGACCTGATTGCCGATCTCGAACACGCGCTTACGCAGGCGCACTCGTGAGCGCGCGAAAATCGAAGTCCGAAGAGGGGATGCGCCGGAACGCAATGTCAATGCGGACGACCCCACTCCGGGCGGCCAGCCAACGCAAACAGCCACAGCGCGGCGGCGATTGGCCACGCCAGCAGCACGCTGTGCGTGAGTCCGTTGAAACTGAGCAAATGTCCATAACGCCAATTGAACAGAGTCAGGGGAGCGTGCGCGGTGAACAGATCGGACGACAAAAACGGCAGCAACAACGATGCGAGTAGTGCGGTTGCACATGCCGCCACTTGCGCGGGCCGGCGCAGATAGACGGCGGGCAACAGTGCGAGCGCACCCGCCGCGATGCCTATCGCTACGCCGGGTTTGAGCCACGTCTCCAGAGCCGCAGGTTTGAGTATCAGCGACGCCGCGATGCCCTTGCTGACGAGCGCCAATCCGAGCAACAACAGGATCGCTCCGCTGACGTACCGCCGCTCACGCAGCAGCAGCGTTACGAAAAGGCCGACGCCCACGAGTTGCAGCGCGGACTGCGCGGCTTCGATCAAAACTCCGGCGCGGTCGCTGCCGATTGCAAAAAGCGCTTCCGGGGTGGATTGCGCTGGTGGGGGGTCGAAGGTGACGGCAAACAGCGCGATGCCCGGATTGAGCTGCGCGGCGAGCCAGATGACCAGCAGCGCGATCCCGACGTCGCCTAGTCGGCCCTCCAGAAACACGCCGGAGCGCGCATTCGATAACGTCTGCCGCAGGCTGTGTGCGCGCACCAACGTCGACCCCAAAACGCCACCGGCCAGTCCGCCCGCGGCATTGGCGAGAAAATCGAGCAGGTTGGCATCGCGCGGCGGCAAGAACATCTGCAACGTTTCCAACATGAAAGCGAGCGTCGCACTTGCTGCGAATGCCACACAAGCGCGATCAGACGGTGGTGCTCGCTGCGGCATCAGCGCAACGAATAATCCCAGTGGCATGTACGCCACCATGTTGGCAATGAAATCAAAGCGGGTGGAGTGCAACGGCCAGGGCACGAGCGGCCAGAAGGGCGTGCCCGGAGCGGGCGCAATCCACGGGGCGAACGGCTGAAGGCTCGCGTAGGCGACGGCAAGTCCGTACAACGCCGCCAGCGCATGCGGCAAGAGCGTCCGGGACCGCGCTTCGGAGGTCACGGGTCCGGTACGACGCTGCCGGCCTGAAGAGCTTCCTTGTTGCGGCCTCCTCCCAAAATGGATTTGCGCACGACGGTCATCGTTTCGTGCTCGGCGATTGGAGCGAAGCCTGCAGCGACGAACAGGGAAAGCGTGCCGTGATAGTGGTCGACCGGCGCCGTCTCGTCGGGACCGGCCTTCCACGGAAACGCATCGACCAGACGAATGCCGCGTGCAAACAAATCATCCAGAGCGCCGTGCAGCAACGCGCGCGCCACGCCCTTGCGGCGCCAGCCCGGGGCAACGACGAAGCATACGATCGCCGCCGCTTCGTGCGGCGGTACCGGCAACGAGGGCGCGGGAATGCGCAGCCGCGCGCATCCGTGCCGCAGCTTGTGATACGGCTGCGCATTGACCCAGCCGACGACGCTCTGGTCGACGTAGGCGAGAAAGCCTTCCATTTCGCCGCTGACTATGCGCTCGCGCATCGCGGCGCGATTGGCGTTGCCGTCGAGCGACGGCCAATGAATGGCCGGTGCGACTTCGTAGTAATGACAGTAGCAGCTCGCCCATTCGGGATTGTCCGCGAATGCGGGCCCGCGCTCATGGTCGAAGAAGTAGAGATAGTCTTCGACGCGGGCCGGCGTCAGCCGCTCGATCCGAACGGCCATGGCGTCCTCGCTGATCATCTGGGGCGCACGGCGGGCTGCCAGCCTGTTTAGCGGACCTTGACCTCGGTCCAGAACCGGTTCAGAAGCCGGCGTTCCTTTTTCGGCAGATCACGCAACTGCTGCAATTTCTGCATGCGCTCCGGACTTGGAAATACCGCCGGATTCTCCTTCACCTGCGGTTCGATGAATGGCATCGCAGCGGCATTCGGGTTGCCCGACCCGATCATGTTGGAAAGCTGCGCTGCATTTTTTCCGTCGAGCACGAAGTTGATGAAGAGGTAGGCGAGATCGGGGCGGGGGCCTGTCCTGTGCAGGACCATGCTGTCGATCGCCAGAACCGCGCCTTCCTTCGGCGTCGCGTAACCGATGCTAAATGGGCGCTTCGCGTTGCGCGCGTCGGCAGCGGCCTGGAACATGTCGTTGGAATAGCCGTGCGCGAGCCAGATGTTTCCGATCGTCAGCTCCTTGATGTAGGAGGATGCATTGAACGCCGCCCAGTAGGGTTTCGCGCGCAGGATCAGTTCGCGGGCCTCCTTCAGTTTCGCCTCGTCCGTCTCGTTGGCTTCGTTGCCGAGATAAATGAGCGCCGCCGCAAAGAGCTCGCGTTGCGAATCAAGCACCGTCACCTTGCCCCGGAGCTTTTCGAGATAGCGGGGTTCGAAGATCGCCGCCCAGGTATCGGTCGGAATGCCCAATTCCTGCATCTTCTCGGCGTTGGAACCAAGGAGCGTGACCGAATACGCGTAGGGGACGGAATACTGGTTGTCGGGGTCAAACCACTGGCCGATGAACTCCGGTTTCAGGTTATCGAAACCTTTGATGCGCGATTTGTCGAGCTCGCGCAGCGCTCCCTGATTGATCAGCGTTTGCACGGCGTTGCCGGTCGGTACCAGCATGTCATAGCCCGTCGCACCCGCGGCGAGCTTGGCCAACATTTCCTCGTTGTCGGAGTAGTAGTCCTGCACCAGCCGGCACTTGCAGAACGCCTCGAACGCCTTCGCGGTTTCTTCGGCGAGGTAGTTGTTCCAGTTGTACAGGCGCAGCTCGTTGCTGCCCGACGGCGCCGCCGGCTTGTCGCCGTCGCTTGCGGCGTTGCTGCCGGTCTTGCCGCATCCCGCGATCATCGCCACGCCGGCTGCCGCCAACGCTGCGGCGAGTGCCGAGAGGACTTTGCGCCGGCCCGAGGCGCTGGTTCGTCGCATGAACATGGATTGCGTCACGAGCTCGGCCCGCGCAGCGCGTCCGGCGCAACCTTGCCCGCGATCACGATGAGCGTCAACGTCAGCAGCATCAGCAGTGTCGACACGGCGTTGACCTCGGGCGTGACCGCCACCTTGATCATCGTATAGATCGTGAGCGGAAGAGTCGGTACCCCCGCGCCGGCGGTGAAAAACGTGATGACGAAATCATCGATAGATAATGTAAACGCCATCAGTGCGCCAGCGATCACACCGGGGGCGATCAGCGGCAGCGTGACCAGCCGAAATGTCTGCCACGGCGTGGCGCCCAAGTCACGCGCCGCCTCGAAGATCGATTCGTCCATGCCGGATAGACGTGAGCGGACGATGATCGCGACGAAGCCGATGCAGAATGTCGTGTGCGCGATGATGACGGTCGCGAGCGACAGTGATTCCTCGCCGAACACCGCTATGAAAAAAATGAGCAGCGACACGCCCAGCAGAATTTCCGGCATGGCAATGGGCGTAAGCGTCAGCGCCGGCAAGACTTTCGAGCGGTAGCGGTGCATCGCGATGCCGGCCATCGTGCCGAGAACCGTCGCGAGAGCCGAGGCAACGAGTGCGATGAAGACCGAGTTGACCGCAGCGTTGAGCATCTCCTCGTTCTGCAACAGCTTGCGGTACCAATCGAGCGTAAACCCAACCCATTCGGCGTTC
>JBPCLS010000185.1:0-3188 GCA_051003055.1 Casimicrobiaceae bacterium | reverse complement strand
CTCCACGTCGTGCCGATCTTCATCGCGATTTGCTGGTTGGCCAGCATGCGGCGAGCGCCGTTGGCGTCCACTTGAGTGACACCGGGGGGAATGGTCTTGTCGACCTGGATCAGATCGAGGATGTAGTTGAACGCCGCTTTGACTTCCGGCGTATTGAGCGCCGAGTGTTGCCAGTCAGGCGTCAGGAAATCGCCGCCAAAGCCGCGGATGATGGAGGACACGCGCAAATCAAAACCGGCTGGTGCCATCACCACTGTGAAAGCCCAACGGTCGATGGGGCCGCCGGGGGTGGACGAACGTGTCAGCTTCTTTGCCACCGCGCGGAATTCGTCCCAAGTTTTGGGAGGGTCAGCGATTCCCGCTTCGTCAAAGAGTTTTTTGTTGTACACGAGACCCATGGCGACCGTGTTCATCGGAATGCCGTAGATCTTCTTATCCACCGTTACCGGCAGCAGCGTGTTGGGATAAAAGTCCGAGGTGAACTTACTCCCGCCCTCTTTCTGGATGAACGGCGAGAGATCGCGAACCCATCCTTCGGCGATGTACTGGCGAACCGGGTTCGCATCCAGCGCGAAGACATCCGGCCCTTCGCCGGCGCGGATAGCGGTCGTATATTTCACATCGCGCTGCGCCAAGGGAACCGGGTCAGGCCTGACTTTGATATCGGGATTTTCCTTCTCGAACTCGGCAATGGCGGTACGCAGCGAACGCCCCCAGACATCTTGCGCGAGCTGCCAGTCTGAATACGTGATGGTTACTTCAGCGCGACTCGGCGGAGCGTACAGTCCCGTCAATAAAATGGCGGCGAACGCGGCAACTAAACGGAAACGTCGAACGCTGGCAGGCATGGCTCCTCCTCTGTTAACACGCACCGGGATCGTTCTGGCTTTACTTGTATCCTAGTATACAATTAGGCTGGTCGCAAGCGATGCGGCTGACGCGTATTGAGTAGCTTTCGTGCGAGAGCGCACCTCGATTTCCTTCCGCGGCTGGTCAACGATGGCACGTCACCGCATAACGACCGCAGTCAGCTTGGCCGCCGTTTCCGGCCAGCGAGGAGCGCTCGCCGCCGAGCGCGGTACCGCTGGCGAAGAGGCTTACGAGCGTTTGCGCGATGCCATTGTCCGCTGCCATCTTCGACCGGCGACAGTACTCTCCGAAGCGGATCTCGCGGCTCAATTGGGCGTGAGCCGCACGCCGATCAGGGAAGCGCTGCGGCGTCTTGCCGGCGAGGGTCTGCTGGATGTGTCACCCCAAGTCGGCACGTTCGTTTCCAAGCTACGGCGCCGCACCATCGCGGACGCCTTGTTCCTGCGCGAGTCCATCGAGTGTGCGGCTGCGCGCCTCGCCGTTCGCGCGCCGCTGGAAGAGCGCAAGCGCCTATTGATCTTTGTATCCAGGCAGCGCGCGGCGATCCGTGCCGGCGACGTCGAAGAGAATCTCCGGCAAGACGAAGCGCTGCATAAGCGACTCATCGAGCTGTCCGGGCACGCCGGTGCTTGGGAGGCCGTGCGCCAAGCCCGCGCTCACTTGGAACGGCTCCGCCGAATCGCGATTCCCGATTTGCACGGCAACAGAACCGCCGTTGAGCAGCACGAGCAAATTGCCACAGCGATCGTCAAGGGTGATGCAAATGCGGCAGCCGGGCATCTGCGAACCCATATCCGTCTGATCGAGGGGTTCCTCGACGGGATCGCGGCGCATCACCCGGACTATTTCGACGATCGGAAGTGAGTAGGACCCCCAGCCATAGCGAGATCGTTGGCTCCATGCGCATCGTCATCACCGGTGGTGCCGGTTTTTTGGGCGCCCGCCTCGCCCGACGGCTGCTCGAGCTCGGGTCGCTCACCGATAGCCGCGGCCAGTCGCGAGAAGTCGACAAATTGTTACTTGTCGATGTCGTGGCCGCGCAAGGATGGGACGACCCGCGCGTGTCGCACGTGACCGGCGATCTCGCCGATCGCCGATTCATCGAGTGGGCAGTTCCAGCCAACACCGACACCGTGTTTCATCTGGCCGCCGCGGTGAGCGGCGAAGCAGAAGCCGATTTCGATCTCGGCATGCGCGTCAATCTCGATGCGACGCGTGCGCTGCTCGAACGCTGCCGGCTGCTTTCCTCACCCCCAAAATTCGTGTTCGCGAGTTCGCTCGCGGTATTCGGCGGTGCGCTACCCGATCCGGTTCCTGACGACGCGCCCCTCAACCCTCAGGCGTCGTACGGCGTACAAAAAGCGATCGGCGAGTACCTGGTTTACGACATGACGCGCAAGGGCTTCGTCGATGGCCGGTCGCTGCGTCTGCCCACGGTCACGGTACGACCCGGCAAGCCCAATCGCGCCGCGTCGTCGTTTGCGAGCGGTATCGTGCGCGAGCCGCTGGCGGGCATCGACGCGAATTGCCCGGTCGCGGCAACGACCCGCATGTGGGTAACGGCGCCGCGCACCGTCATCGACAATCTGCTCGTCGGCCACGAAGCACCGGCCTCGGCGTTCGGACTCACGCGCTCGATCAACGTGCCGGGTATTTCGGTGACCGTCGGCGAGATGGTGGCGGCATTGCATCGCGTTTCGGGTGATAAGGTCGCCGACCGCGTCCATTGGGACTACGATCCGGCGATCGATCGCATCGTGTCGACCTGGCCCGCGAATTTTGCTCCCAGGCTAGGGATTGCATTGGGCATGCAAGCCGATCGCGATTTCGATTCGATCGTGCGTGCTTACATCGCTGACGATATGCCGAAAACCTGATGGCATTAGTCGACCAATGCGGCGGTTTCGTTCGCCTCGACCGCCGCCAGCGCTTCGACAAACAATGAGGCATCACTGTCCTTGAGCCGTGCGGCGTCCGACAGCAACTGGCGAAATCGTCGTCCGTCCGGCCTTCCGTGATAAAGGCCAAGCACGTGGCGTGCGATCGCTCGCAGCGGTGTCCCGCGCGCACGTTGCGCGTTAGCGTACGGAATCAGCGCGTGCAGCAACGCGGCCCGCGATGGCGCGGGCGTATCGCTGTCGAACAGGCGCCCATCAGCCGCTGCCAGCAGATAGGGGTCGTGGTAGGCCGCGCGCCCGAGCATGACGCCATCGACCAATCCAAGTTCGCGCTCGATCGCGGCCCAGGACGTCAACCCGCCGTTGATGACCATCGTGAGTTCGGGAAATTCCCGCTTCAGCCGGTGCACGGTTTCATAG
>JBPCLS010000184.1:0-3625 GCA_051003055.1 Casimicrobiaceae bacterium | reverse complement strand
CTCGAAGAGCGCGCCAGCATGTCGCCGGACGCGTTGACCGGGCTCGAAGCGAATTTGCGTTTCGGCGGCAACGAAACGATGGAGTCGCGAATTTTCGGCCGCCTTTCGGCCTGGCAGAACTGGATTTTTGTGCGGCCTAACGCGGTGGGCGAGAAAGGCGCGCTGAAGGTGTACGGGAAAGGCGGCAAGGCGCAATTCGACCAGGAGCGCGTGTAGAAAAACCAAGACGACGTGTAATGGGGCCCACAGTTACCACACTCCGTTACCCACACCAGGAAACGACAAGATGTCCGCGATCAACTACAGCGAGAAGATTCCGAACAACGTCAATCTTTCGGAAGACCGGGCGCTTCAGCGCGCGCTCGAGCACTGGCAACCCAACTATCTGAAGTGGTGGTCGGAAATGGGACCGACCGGTGCGCAGGCGCATGACGTCTATCTGCGCACCGCGGTGAGCGTCGACCCCGCCGGCTGGGCGAACTTCGACTACGTGAAAATGCCCGACTACCGGTGGGGTATCTTTTTGACGCCCACCGATCCGCAACGCAAGATTCATTTCGGCGAACAGAAGGGCGAAACGGTATGGCAGGACGTGCCCGGAGAACACCGCGCCAACTTGCGCCGCATCATCGTGACGCAGGGGGACACCGAGCCCGCTTCCATTGAGCAGCAGCGGCAACTGGGCCTGACCGCGCCGTCGCTGTACGACCTGCGCAACCTGTTCCAGATCAACGTCGAAGAGGGGCGGCATCTGTGGGCGATGGTGTATCTGCTGCATCGCCATTTCGGGCGCGACGGGCGCGAAGAAGCCGACGCTTTGCTCGAGCGCCGTTCCGGCGACACCAACAATCCGCGCATCCTGTCCGCGTTCAACGAGCAGACCCCGGACTGGCTCGCATTCTTCATGTTCACGTATTTCACCGACCGCGACGGGAAGTTCCAGCTCAGTGCGCTTGCCGAATCGGCGTTCGACCCGCTCGCGCGCACGACCAAATTCATGCTCACCGAAGAGGCGCACCACATGTTCGTCGGTGAGTCGGGTGTGGCGCGGATTCTCGCCCGAACGTGCGAGGTGATGAAGCAGTTGGGCACCGATGATCCGGAGACAGTCCGTGCGGCGGGTGTCATCGACCTGCCGACGATCCAGCGCTATCTCAACTTCCACTACTCGGTGACGATCGATTTATTTGGCGCCGACCTGTCGTCGAACGCCGCCATGTTCTACAGCGCGGGGCTCAAAGGCCGCTTCGAGGAAGGGAAACGCGACGACGATCATGCGCTGGGCGGCGCGACGTACACAATCCTCGATGTTGCCGACGGACGGATCGTCGAGCGCGAGGCGCCGATGTTAAATGCGCTGAACGAAGTGCTCCGCGACGACTTCATCCGCGACTCGGTGGCCGGTGTGGGCCGCTGGAACAAGGTGATGGAAAAAGCGGCCATCCCGTTCCGCCTGAAGGTCCCGCACAAGGCGTTCAACCGGCGGATCGGTACGCTCGCCAATTTACGCACGTCTCCCGATGGAGATGTCGTCAGCGAAACCGAATGGGCGGCGAACGAACGCGGCTGGCTCGCAACCGCAGAGGATCGCGCGTTTGTCGCATCGCTGATGGTCCGGGTCACCGAGCCCGGCAAGTATGCGAACTGGATCGCGCCACCTCCGCTCGGAATCAATCGCCAGCCGCTCGACTTCGAATACGTCCGCTGCAACTGACAACGCTCCAGGCAATGAACGCTCCCGCTCCGCACGACATCCTAGAGCAGCACCTGATCGATCCGGAAATCTGCATCCGGTGCAATACGTGCGAGGAAACGTGTCCGGTCGATGCGATCACGCACGACTCGCGCAACTACGTCGTCGACGCGGCGATCTGCAATGCGTGTGGCGCGTGCGTACCACCGTGCCCAACCGGCGCCATCGACAACTGGCGCCGCGTGGTCAAGATCGAGGCCTATAGCGTCGCGGAGCAGCTCACCTGGGACGTCTTGCCAGCGCAGCAGCCGCTGCCCGACGTCGTTGCCGCGGAAACTTCCGTCGAACCCGGGATCAAAGCTGCTCCTGCACCGCTTGGACTGTGTTCGACCATACCGCCCACGACGGCGGACGTGCCGCTCGTCAATCTGTTTGCGCAAAAGGCGCCCCTGACCGCCACCGTCGTGGGCAATTTTCGCGTGACCGACATCGCGGCGGAAAGCGATACGCACCACATCGTGCTCGACTTCGGCAGCATGCCGTTTCCCGTACTCGAAGGGCAGTCGATCGGCATTCTGCCGCCGGGTGTCGATGCTGCGGGCCGACCGCATTTCGCGCGCCAGTTTTCAATCGCGAGTCCCCGCGATGGCGAACGTCCCGGGTATAACAATCTGGCGCTGACGGTCAAACGAGTCACCGTCGATCACGACGGCAAGCCGGTGCGTGGTGCAGGCTCCCACTATCTGTGCGACCTGAAGAAGGGCGACCCCGTGCAAGTCATTGGTCCCTTCGGCGCGATTTTTCTGATGCCCAACGATCCGTCGGCGCATCTCATCATGATTTGCACCGGTACCGGCTCGGCGCCGATGCGCGCAATGACCGAGCGCCGTCGCCGGCTTCTGGGACATAGCGTCGGCGATGGCGGCGACGGTCGCCTGATGCTGTTTTTCGGCGCGCGCACCCAGGCGGAGCTGCCCTATTTCGGACCGCTCACCAGCCTGCCGCGGAATTTTATCGACACGAATCTCGCTTTTTCGCGGACTCCCGGACAGCCGAAGCGCTACGTACAGGATTTGATGCGGGATCGCGGCAGCGATGTCGCCCGCCTTCTTGCCATCGAAAAGACGCACGTGTACGTCTGCGGGTTGAAGGGTATGGAGGAAGGCGTCTCGCTCGCGCTTTCCGACATTAGCCGGCAGTACGGCCTTGACTGGAGCACCTTGCATCCGCGGATGTGCGAACAGGGGCGCTACCACGTCGAGACGTACTGACGACGCGGGCAAGTAGGAAGCACCGTGCGCTTTGCGGAGATTGCCGCCGGTCAGGTCATCGCCGCCGGCCCCGAGACGATCACCGAGCGGCAGATACTCGAGTTCGCCCGCGAATTCGATCCGCAGTGGTTTCACACCGACCCGGCGCGAGCGGCTGCGTCGACGTGGAACGGGTTGATCGCCAGCGGCTGGCAAACCTGCGCCATCGCGATGCGCATGGTCGTTTCCGCCGCGCTGACCGGCTCCGAGTCGTTTGGGTCGCCGGGCCTTGCGTATCTCAAATGGGAAAGTCCGGTACGACCCGGCGATGAATTGCGCCTTGTTATCGACGTGCTCGATAAGCGCGTCGCCACGAAGCGACCCACCTTGGGCATCGTGCGCTGGCGCTGGCGGCTTTTCAACCAGCGCGGCGAGACGGTGCTCGATCTCGAAGCGACGAGCCTGTTCGATCTCGCGGCAACCGGCGCAGACTAGCGGGCTGATGCAAATGCGATGGCTGCGGCGCATTCAACTCCCGCGCTGTAGCGCGAGCGCGCGGGCATAAACGAGCTCGCGCGCAACGCCGGTCATTGCAGCGACCACGCGCGACGCCCGCGCGGGCGGAAGTTCTTCCCACAGCGCCACCAGCCAAGATTTAGCGTCCCCCGACAAAGCACAAGCG
>JBPCLS010000183.1:0-4428 GCA_051003055.1 Casimicrobiaceae bacterium | reverse complement strand
ACTGGTGCGCGTGTCGGTTGGAATCGAGGATCGCGACGATCTGCTTGATGACTTCCGCCAAGCGCTGAACTAGGAAACCTCCGAAGACGAAGGCATCAACCCTCGATCTCGCGCACGTGCACGCCGGAGGCGTCGACTTGCAGATACTGGCCGCGTTCGTGCCAGTCGGCGAGCACCCACCGCTCATGTGCCACCCCGTCGACATCATGCACGTGCCGCGCCGGCCGGTGGGTATGGCCATGGATCATCCGTTGCGCGGAGTGCGTGCGAAAGGCGTCTTCGACCGCGCGCGAGCTAACGTCCATGATCGCCTCCGCTTTGAGCGCGTTTTCGTTGCGGCTCATGCGCCGCAACCAGGAAGCGAGGGTGCGGCGCGCCCAATAAGGCAGGCGTAACAAACGTCGTTGCAGCGCGGGATTGCGCACGCGCCTGCGGTAGCGCTGGTAGTCGATATCGTCCGTGCACAGCTCGTCGCCATGGCACAACAGCGTGCGAATAGCGAACAGGTCGAGCACGTGCGTTTCCGGCAGCAGCGTCGCGCCGGTGACGAGTGCGAATCGGCTGCCCAGCAGAAAGTCGCGGTTGCCGTGCCCGACGTAGAGCGGGACACAAGCGTCGGAAATCCCGCGTAGCCCTTGCGCAATCGCAGCGACGAACGGCTCTGCGAGTTGGTCGTCGCCAATCCACCAGTCGAAGAGATCGCCCAGGATGTACACGGCACTTGCGTCGCGCGCCGGCCCCGCGGCAAACGCTTGAAAGGCCGCGACGGCCTTCGGACGCGCCGGTGAGAGGTGCAGATCGGACAGGAAGAGCGCCGGTTTCACGTCGCGCCCATAACTTCGCTCACCTGCAACCGGGCGCTTTTACGAGGCGTCTTCGTAGGCTTTCTTGATCAAGACGTCTGTGCGTGGGACGTTCTGGTGCGAGCCCGCAGTGGCGGTGGCGACGCCTTTGATACGGTCAACGACGTCGTGTCCGGCTACCACTTTCCCGAACACGCAATAGCCCCATCCTTGCGCGCTTGCCGCCTTATGGTCGAGAAAATTATTGTCGCCGACGTTGATGAAAAACTGGGCGGTCGCCGAATGAGGTTCCGACGTTCGTGCCATGGCCACCGTGTATTTTTTGTTTTTGAGGCCATTGGTCGCTTCGTTGGCAACCGCTGCGCGCACGGGTTTCTGCTTCATGCCGGCCTCCATCCCACCGCCCTGGATCATGAAGTCATCGATGACGCGGTGGAACAGCGTGTTGTCGTAATGGCCGTCGCGAACGTAGTACAAAAAATTCTCGACGGTGGCCGGGGCGTTTTCTGCATCCAGTTCGAGCTTGATGTCGCCGTGATTCGTTTCGAGTATGACCATGAAGCTCTCCGTGCGATGGCCGGGGGGTCCTTAAGCGCGGCTCGCCATCTGAGCGCCGGACGTCGGCCGCTATTTAGTTTCGACAACCGTCGCCGATTTGATGACGACTCGCTCCGCGGGCACGTCCTTCGGGAATGGCCCGCCGGCGCCGGTCGGTGTCTTGGCAATCTTGGCGACGACGTCCATACCTTGCACAACCTTGCCGAACGTCGTGTAACCGTAGCCCTGCGGGGTTGCTTCGCGAAAGTTCAGAAACTTGTTGTCGCCGACATTGATGAAGAACTGGGAGCTTGCGGAGTGCGGATCCTGCGTGCGCGCCATCGCGAGCGTTCCCGGGACGTTGAGAAGCCCGGCCTTGCTCGCCGACTCTGCCTCGTTCGCGATGCCGGGCTTGGTCGGCTTCTGCTTGAAATCGGTCGTAAATCCGCCGCCTTGCACCATGAAGCCGTCGATGACTCGGTGAAACTGGGTGTCGTCGTAATGCTTGCTTTTGACGTAGTCGAGAAAATTGGCGACCGTTTTGGGAGCGGCGTCCGGATAGAGCTCGACCTTGATCTTTCCGGCGCTGGTGTCGAATTCGACCTGTGGATTAGCGGCGAGAGCGGGACCCGCAGCAAGCGCAAGCGCCGCGGCAGTCAGGAGTAGCTGACGAAACATAAGGGTTCTCCGTGCGTATAAGAAATGGGACCAGAGAGGGCGTCAGAAGCGCGCGTGGCAGGACGCCGCGATCAGGGCGTGCGATTAGGGTCGATTAGGGCTTGTGGCCAGGAGGTCCCGCACCACCTTCAGTTTGGCAGGCGCAGTTCTATTCTTCGAATCACGCGCGACGGCGCGCTCGTAGTTCTGCGCGGCCAGCCGAGCGTGCACGTCGCCGAGATTTTCGTAGGCGACGCCGTAATCGGGTGCGGCCTTGATTGCCGCTTCAAGCTCGATGCGAGCAAGTTCGTACTCGCCTTTGCGCGCGTAGAGTACCGCCAGGTTGTTGTGCGGCTCGGGCAATTCGGGAAAGTCCGCCAGCACGCCGCGAAACGTCGTGATGGCTTCATCCAGCTTGTCCGAGTCGGTCAATGCGACCCCTTTGAGAAAACGCGCCTGGGGCTCGCGCGGACGATCGCTCGTCAGGCGATCAAGGATCGCGATCGCCTCCACGAATTGCTTTTGCGCAATAAGACCGCGTGCACTCTTCAACTGTTCAGCGTAGATGCGTCGCGCCTCGCCGGCAAACTCTCCAGGGTCGGTGCCGCCGACCGACTGCGCGAGCGCAGCAGGAGGGGTGCTGAGCAACGCCATTACAAAAACGTAGAAGAATCGCATACTTTGAAGAGACGGGCCGCCATGCACACGACGATAATTCCCTGCAAAAAACAATTCTAGCAGCAAGCGTCAACGACCATCGCGCAGGCGTGCAACGGTTGCCTCGATCAAGTGCCGTGCAATCGACACGGGCGAAGGCAATTGCGGAAGCGCGTCGAGGGGGAACCATTGAACGTCGGCAATCTCGGTTCCATCCGGCGCGAGTTCTCCGCTGCGATATTCAGCGGTGTAGGCGATCATCAGCGAATGCGGAAACGCCCACGATTGGCTCGCGAAGTACGTGATTGCGTTGACTTCGACACCGACTTCCTCGCGCACCTCGCGTCGTATGCAGTCTTCGATGGTCTCGCCGGGCTCGACGAAGCCGGCGAGAGCGCTATACATGGCCGAAGGGAAGCGATTGGCGCGTGCGAGAAGTAATTCGCGTCCGCGCGTGACCAGCACCATCATCGCCGGCGATACGCGCGGATACGCGGTATGTCCGCACGCCGGGCACTCTTTGGCGCGCTCACCGGCCTTGTCGCGTGTCGGCGTGCCGCAGCGACCACAAAAACGATGCGTTCGGTCCCATTCGACGATCTGGTACGCGCGGCCAGCGAGGGCGAGCAACGGCTCGGGAAGCGTGAGAAAAAGTGAGCGCAGACCGGCGAAGCACATCCCGGTTGGCTCTTGGAAATTGTCGGCGAGGTTAACCGCAACACACGCGGTTCCACCCAGCGTGCCCAAAAAATGCGCCGTACCCGGGGCCGCGGCAAGGTCGAACATGTGCAGCGTCGGAATGGACGGAGCTTCGTCCCCAGCGCCCGCCACCAGAATCTTGCCGTCGCGATACGCAAACGCAAGGGTGCTTGTCCCCAAGGCCGCGGGCATCGCGTGTAGCGGCGTGAAGCCGTCCGGGGTATGCATGAGTCGGGATTCGCGTATTGCCCGGCATTATCGCAGCACGGTTAGGAACCGAAAAAAGAACGAGTCAGGACAAGGACTTAAGCGGTGTCACGCTATACTTGGCGTCGGCCTCCAACATTAGAAAGCAGCGCCATGGAAGCGGAACAGCTCAATCTTCTCGCCAGCTCCCTCGCGGATCTCAAGCACCGGTCTTTGGCGTTGCGGAGGTATCTTTGACTTCGATGTGAAGTCCGAGCGGCTGGCGGTGGTTGCTAGAGAACTGGAAAGCCCCACGATCGGGGACGACCCGCCGCGCGCGCAGGAGCTCGGCAGGGAAAAGAAACAACTCGATGGCGTCGTCACCGCGTTGACCAAACTTGCGGGCGACCTTGACGACAGCGCGCAACTGTTCGAGCTCGCGCGCGCGGAAAACGACCATGCGATGCTCGCCGCAGTGCAACGCGACGTCGCCATGCTCGAGACGACCGTCGGCGGCCTCGAATTCCGGCGCATGTTCGCGAATCCGATGGATCCCAACAACTGTTTTGTCGACATTCAGGCGGGCAGCGGCGGCACCGAAGCACAGGACTGGGCAGCGATGCTGCTGCGGATGTACCTGCGTTACTGCGAGCGCAAGGGATACAAGACCGAGGTTCTGGAAGAATCCGCCGGCGAAGTGGCGGGAATCAAGAGCGCATCGTTCAAGGTGGAGGGCGATTACGCGTACGGATACCTGCGCACCGAAGTCGGTGTGCATCGGCTCGTGCGCAAGAGCCCATTCGATTCCAACGCACGGCGGCACACGTCGTTCGCGAGCGTGTTTGTCTATCCGGAGGTGGACGATTCGATCGACGTCGAGATCAATCCC
>JBPCLS010000182.1:0-12940 GCA_051003055.1 Casimicrobiaceae bacterium | reverse complement strand
CGCATCGTTAAAACGTCCGACGCGCGTAAATTCATCGGCCAGCGTAGCCGAATGACTAGGGCGTCATCATCCGCTACACCCTCGCGCTGAATGGCCGAAATAAATAAGTGCCTGCCACGAACCGGATTATCCCGGGCCGGTTCCGCAGGCTGTTCGTGCGTGCGAACCTTTGCCGGGACGCCGGCCGTTCCCGCGGGAAAGTCATTCGCTCTTTAGCCCTTCAGCAAAAACGTTAGCGAGCTCTTTAGGAAAGTTCGCCAGTGCTTCTTCGAACGCGGCCAGCTTCTCCTCAATCGCGATGACTCGCGCCGTGAGTGCGATAACGTCTTCGTCCGTCATTTTTCGCGTTTCCCTATTCCCGATGCATCGAGCCGTTGCTCCAGTTCGATGACGGAGCTAAGCGTAAAGCGTTCGAGTTGATCGATGCGTTCCTTCTGAGCGGTGCTCTCTGCATTTATCTTCGCGGCCATCTCTCGAACCACCGCGGCGACGGCCTTCAAGAGAACTTGTTCTCGCTTCGTTAGCGCTTCCGGCGTTTCCATATTTTCAATACGAAACGTCGCGAAGTACCGCGCATGAGCCAATCTGCGCCGCCCAATTAATTCTGCGCGTTGTTTTTATTGCGGCGAGATTCATTTGCCACAGAGAAACCAAACTTTGCGCGCCGCTCAACGGATCATTTCTCAGTTGCAAGCTCGATTGTTCGCTAACGTCGAGCGCGATCTCATCATCATCGGCATACAGAATGCGCGCCGGGTCCGCCAAAACAATAATTGTGGTCGCGGGACTATTGGTCAGTGGGACGCTCCCGCTCGAAATAACCGGCAGGCCAAACCACGATCCGCCGCGCATCGAGACACCCGGAAACGCCGGCGCGCCGCCCGAACCGGGCAGCGTCGCTAAGAAGCTCGCGGTGCGCGGATGCACAATCCAGACCGCGTTCGCGAGGTCGCTTCCGAGGTCGACCAGTTGCCGCGCTAAATCTTTGGCGTCAGCCGTAATTGCCGCGATGGTGTTGCCGCTAGAAATAAATCCGGTGGCGCCATTGGTGATCGCTTTCGGCTTCGCGCCAGAGATGCCACCGTTTGTAGGGTCAATGAACGCTTCGTCGATAGTGCGCACATTGGCACGCAACAACGCGTTGTGCACGAACGCTTCGGCCGCCGCGGATAAGCTGCGTACCAACTCGTCGCTCACAACACACAAACTTTGAACCTTGAAACGCTCCAGCGTGACTTCGCCGAAGGCCAGCTCAAGCACCGGCGTCGGCAATGATTCTCCAACCCACGCGCCGGCCGCTGTGTCGAGCTGGATCGTCACGCGCTCGTCAAACGGCGCGCGCACTAGACCAGTCAGTCGGCCGATAATCGTGAGCGGTCGCAAAGCACTAAGAAACACCGAAGCCAACGCGCCGTAATCGGCCAACGGCCGCGCCCACGTCGCATCGGTGGTCGTTCCAACATCCATCGCCGCCTTTATCGCGCGCCCAACCGCCGGCGCCCGTCGCTCGTACTGCGCCGCCATGGTGGCCGCTTTGCGCAGATCGCCGCGCGTCGCTGCCAACGTTTGCGCATAGAGCGCAAATCCCATGCCCCTCGATTGCGCGGCAATGTCGCGCGTGTGGTCGCCTAGTCTTTCCATTTGTTGCTGCCTATTTCGTCGGAAGATGCCGAAGCATGCAAGGCGAATCGGCCCCGCTCAATAGGCGAAGTTACTGTGTGCGAGTGTCACTATCGACTGTCTCAACTCGCCAAATCGCACCCTGTGCATCGCGGCCGATCCGATGCAACTGCAAGCATCCGATGATGCGTCCATCGACACGGCGGAGCCACTTCCCTAATTTGCGGGCCTGGTGCTCAACACCGACCGCATCCATGATTCCAGCGCGCAAGGCAGCAGCCTCGGGCAATAACGCATGACGTATCAGCTCGGCGGTATTGAATGCCCGTTGTCCGGCAAACTCGGCGACGATCGGCAGTAGCGCCGCGAACCGCTCAGGTTGCGCCGGTCGGCCCGAGTCGGCATGCGCGAGATCGCGACGCAGACCGCGCATGTCCTTGGCGATCCCGCGGACAAGCTGTAGCAGCTCGGCAAACTCCGCCGGCGTTGGCGTGACCGCCGGATCGGTCATGCACTAACTCCGTTTCGCTTTCCTTCGTTGCTGCATCTCCCGCCAGAGCGCCGCCGCTTCCGCCCACTGCTGGCGGACGTGCTCCGTCGGATAAGGGCATTCATAGTCCTGCACCTCAGTTGGCGAAAATTCCCACGGTCGCAAATTCATTGCCTGCCGCTCAGCATGAATTCTGCGTTTTTGCGCCGGCGTAAATCGCTCAATCGTCATCATCGATCCCCATGAGCACGTCGAGTCCGCCGCGGCCGCGCGGATGACGTGTCCTTGTGTTTGGAAATGCGGCTTTGCGGGCAACATCTCAGGCGCAAAGCGAGCGCCGTTTGCGCGCGCTGCGCCTTCTCTTGCACGGTCAACCAGGCACTAGCGCGGCCGTCGATTACATGTCCGGCCGTCATGAGTTCCCTTTCGGCTAATTCCGCCGTTTCGCAGGCAACGGCGTATTGACGCAGGAGCGGAATATCGGCTGGTCCGAAGTGCTCGGCGGACATATTGGTGACGATGTCGATAAAGATGGCCGTGGCGCGTGCTGTCATGCCGGCCGGAGGCTTAACCCGCGGTGGCCTTCCGGTCACGTCGGGAACGGCTACTAGTGCAGCTAGAGACTTTCGAGGCATAAGGCTCCTTAGAGAGTGGATGCGGTAGGGGACAGAGGCCCGCGAGCCGGTCCCCTAGACCTTTCGGCCCGACCTCGTCGGATCCCCCCGGCATGAGCGAAACTCATTTTTCTATATTGACGGTGCAATAAAATGGCTAGCGGCGCAGTACTCAGCGATTCGGACCTGACCTTGCTTTCGCCCCCCGCTGGGTCTGATTCGAGAACCCGAGGGCCGAAACCCTCGGGCGGCGTTCGGACAGTCAGAGTCATCCGAGCCACGCCTTTAACTCAGGCCCGGAATTCGTGAAAAACGGGGCGCCGTCTGAAAATCGACCTCTTGGAACCGTAAATAATCTGCCAACGCATCGTGCGGAGAACCGCGCGGGATAAGGTTTCGCAAGCATTCGAGGCGGGTGCGGGTACAGGTACAGGTTCAGGTTACAGGTACAGGTTCAGGTTATAGGTCCTGCTTACTGCTGCAGGTCCTACTCGCCGCGTTCGATCTCTGCGATGACGGTGTACTGCGCATGATCGGCGATCGGCTGCTGCTTCGAGTTGATGCGCACTGTGCGGGTTTTAACGCGGAACAGCATGTGTCGAAGCGGCCGCAGTGTGATGCGATCGGCGCGCTGTTTGATATCGAGCAGGCGCACGAGCGTTTCGTACATCTCGCCACCTGCACTAAGGACGAACTTGCCGCTCTTCGCGGGGCGCCCGATGACTTTGCGCACCCGAAAGGCACGAAATAGTTTTTGCTCGAACCACTCGCCTGTTTCGGTGATCGCGAACTCCCAGAACACCTTATGCGCCCCGAAGATGATCGCGGTCGAGAAGCCGGTAAATTTCGCCTCGAACCATCGCTCCTCGGGCAGCAGCGGCTTGAAGCCGTCCACGCTGGCAGTGTCATCATCGGCATCTTGTAGGTGGGTGACCTTTCGGCTAATATTTGTTGTGCGTTCCTTTGGTTCAACATCTCCAGCCCGTTGCCCGACGGGCTGTTTCTTTTCGTACATCGATTTGCCTCCCCGCGGTGCATGTTCTTCATAGCGCGATGATCCTGGTCGCTTGACCGAGCCCTGCCAAACAATCACGCACGGCTTCTGCTTCCGCCTGTGTTGAATACCGCGAAAACAGAACCCAGACGCCGGACGCTTTCTGGCATTGCACGTGAAAGCCCCTTAAATGGCCGCTGGCGCGTTTCGATTCATGTGGACGGGTACGGGCGCCGAGCCTGTCCGCAGCGTCGCGTGGCGTCGTCTTGGGCGCGGCGCTCACGGTGTATCGCGGACAACAGTGAGCCCGAGCTGCGCAATGCGCTCGTTTCGCTTATCCCGGTCGAAAGCCTGGAATTCAGCGAGCTCTGCGTCGACAGCGGCGCCCAGAAATTTGCAGGCCTCGATCTCGTCATCGAGTTCAAGGCGGGCATGCTTCAGGTCGTCGACGGTGATCGGTTCAAAATAGAGGACCAATACCTTCGCGGCGATCGCGCGGAGGACTGAGATCGGCACATGCGGATGCGCATGCGCTACCGCCTGCACCAGCAAGCTGGCGGAAATTTCCGGTGCATCGGCTAGCTTCGCCAGCGCCATACACAGCGCGTTTACGATGCTCGGCTGCGTGAACACGCGGGCGGTCATGGTGTCCGCCGGCACTGTCGCGCATCAAACTCGCGTGCTTCTACCTGCAGGGCGCGCCGGCGTGCGGCGTCTGCCTTTGTGTCTTTGGCGTAGGCGCTCCAGCCGAGAGCCCGCAGGCGTGCCGCTTCGTGTTCGGCGGCGTAAGCGTCGCGAAATTCGATTCGTTCTCGCCTCACGCCGGTGCGCTTGTTCGGTTCCACGACGACGACGAACGGGGCGCTCATGGCGCCGCCGCTTCGGCAGCGGCGATCACGCTCTGCCAGACGCTACGCCGGTAGCGAATGGCGCGGCCAAGTCGGATGTAGGGGAGGAGGGGATTGCGCTGGGTACAACGCCAATTTGCGAGCGTCTGCGTCGAGATGCCCAGCGCGGCCGCGACAACGTGCGGCGGATCGAGCGGATCAACAACAACCGGAGATGCAGCGGTAATCATGCGGGCCTCGTGATTGATTCGCGCCAAGTGCGCGATGCTCAATCTATCCCGCGGGATACCGTTATGTATTCCCGCAAAGTTGGCCGAAGTTTGCGGAAGTCAAGTGCGCCGGCGAGTGCGCCGGCGAGGATGATCTTCTCCGAAAAGAAGCCGCCTCACTTCGTAGTAGCGCTCCGCAGCCTCTGTCTTGCCAATGGGCGGCGTCGTCTCGCGGCCGACGCGCTCGAACAACGCCACGTCGATCGGCGTCGCGGGCTCAGCTTGCAGTATCTCCGTTACTAGGCGATAGACACGAAACCGGAGAATACGGCGCTTCCGCATCGCGTTTAGGTTTACGCCCTTCGGGTACGGTGTACCGAAAACCTCGTCCCACGACTTCGCGCGGCAGTTCAGAACATGGTCATAGGCTGCGATGTACGCCGTCGCGGCCCACGCCGGCAGCGGGAGATCGTGATTCGCGCACTTACGGATCGCCGCGAACAACGCCATGCGATCGCCCGCCTCGAACTGCTGACGCTCCCTGTCGATCTCGTGCAGTGTTGCCCATTGGTATACCGGCAACGTGGGGTCGCTGTCGCTGCGATGTGGATCGGCGGCTAGTGCCGCATCGGTCGCGGCTTGCGCCTCTTCCAGCGTGCAAGTCGCAAGGTCGATCATCGGCGGCCCCGTTCCGAGCGCCGCCGTTTGCCCATGTCGTGCACTTCGGCCACGCGCTCGCCACCGGCCGCTGCCATCGCATCTTGTGCGCGTGACAGTGCGGCCAACACGGGATCGACTTGCAAGCGTGCATAAATTTCCGTTGACGCGCTCGACCGATGCCCTAGCGCTTTGCCGATGATCGGTAAGCTTGCACCGGTCATTGCAGCCCACGATCCGGCAGACCTTCGCAAATCGTGCAGCGTGAAATCGGCAAGCCCCGCGGATTTCACGAAAGCGGACCATTTTTTTTTGGGCATCACCATGTGCCCGGTCGCGCTCTCAGCGGGGAAAACAAAGACACCGTCAGGATCGCCCTTGCGCCGGCGGGTAAGCACTTCGAGCGCACGGCGCGTTAGCGGGAGCGTCATCGCGCGTCCGCTCTTGCTCGCCTTGCCCGGTATCGTCCACAAGCCCGCGTCCAAGTCGATATCGGGCCAGCGCGCGCCGAGCAAGTTGGCTCGCCTGGCCCCGGTGTAGGTCGCCAGCTGAACGAAATCTTTAAACGCGCCTTCCGGCAGCGCGTTCAACGCGGCAAAGAATGCGGGCAATTCGTCGCCGCGCAGGAAGCGATCGCGGCTTTGCTGGGCGAATTTCGGGATCCCGGTGCATGGGTTGGCACCGTCGTATAGCTTCCATTCGATCATCTTGTTGTAGACCGTTCGTACGAGTTCGAACGTACGGTTGGCGGTGCTGGCGCCGTTGGCGGTGCTGGTGCCGTGCCCGTCTTTGAGCGCGACCATAAGCCCGCGTATATCCCGCTTTTGCACGCTCGAAAGCCGACGCTGCGACCAGTCCACACCGTACGGTGACTTGCGGCGCTGGCGTCCGTGCGGCTTTTTCGCGGCCGCCGGCATCGCGCCGATGTAGCGCTCGAAAATGTGCCGCAGGTCCGCGGCCGACCGCTTGCCATACGGCCGCAGGTGGTCGGCCTCGTAACGATCGAAGGCTTGCGCGAGGGTCAATTCGCCTTCGCGCTTGCGCCGCGCGGTGCGCGCCACGTCGGAGGGGTTTATGCCTTTGCTGAGCTCGACATTGACCGCAGCGGCGAGCGTTTGCGCCATGCGCGGATTTAGACTGGGTCGATTGCCGATGTACTCCAGCGGATCGGTGCCCTTCGGTATTTCGCGCGACGCTGGCAGCTTCGGGTCGAACACGCCGAGCAACACCTTCGCCGGTTTCCCGGCGATCTTGCGATAAACGTAAAACGTGCGCTCGCCGGTGGCAAAGACGCGGACCGCATGCCAGCGGGTGTCCACGTCGTGATACAACTTACTGCCCGACGCAGGCAAGGGAAGGGCCGCGATTACGGCCGAAGTGAAGCGAATTTTCGCGGTCATGTGACCCTCTCGTTATTGCCCAGGGGGTCCAGTGCGTTTCCCGAGGCTACCGGTGGGCTACCTTCTCAAGGTAAATCGGGGTAGCAGGCGGTAAGAGAATAGCACGCATGTTCTTGCAAAAACAATAACTTGGTATCTATCGGTAAGTGCCGGTAGCCCCTAGAGCCCTTTCTACGAACCAGGGGGTCGTGGGTTCGAATCCTGCCGGGCGCGCCACGAATTCAAGGACTTAGACAGCAAAACCAGGTCCTCTGCTGCGCTCTGGGACCCTTGTGGGACCTCTTATCCACAGTGCTCAGGCTGATCTAGCCATTGGCGACGCGCAACACCGTGCGCGTTCCGCTCCGGTCCAGAATCAGATTGGGCTGCTTGAGCAAGCGACCCACATCAGCGCTCGCGTAGTGACCTGCCATTGAATGATTGGCATGGCCGAGCAGTGCTTCGCGGTCTTCTGCGGAAACTCCTGCCGCTCGTAAACGACAGGCGAAGGTGTGACGCAAATCATGAACGCGAAAGGACCGCAATCCCGCTTCGCGGCGCGCGCGCTGCCAACCGTTATTGTTCATGGTATTGATCCGCCGGCCATGAAATGGAAAACCCCTGATCGGATTGAGCCGGCGCTGTGCTTCCACGATTGACCACGCGGCATCATTCAGGATCACGACATGAGGTCGCTTGGTCTTAAAGGCTTCCGGAGGAATCACGAATACGCTCCTCCCCAGCTCCGGTAGCCGGGTATTCCGCGTCAATGCAGATGACGATTAAAGATCTCGTGCCTTCTGGGCCAAATCATTCAGAATCCGGCAGTAGAACCGTTCGATGTAATCAAAGATGTCGGCACGCGCGTCGTCCCGCGTCGGGTAGTTGCGTCGACGGACGCGTTCGGTCTTAAGTCACGCCGGCTTTTCGCAGCCCGTCGAGGTAGGTCTCTAGCTGATCGGAGCGCTTGAGGTAGAAGAGGCGCTCTCTTGCGAAATCGAGCGAGAAGCCGGGCTTGGTCTGCAGCAGATCCCTGACCGCGCTCCCCGCCTGCGTCTGATCGCCGAGATGTCCCAGCGCCGCGACGAGATGCGCTCGCGCCCAGTATTGCGCATTGGGTATCCGCACCGCCTTGCGTGCCCAGGCAACGGCGTCCTCGAACTCGCCGCGGAAAAGATGGGCGAGGGACCGGTAGGAATAGAACGCCCAGCGGAATGGATCATGAGGGCTCAGCTTGATGGCGATTTCAAACTGCTCGATTGCCTCATCAAGACGGCCTTCATACGCGAGTGAATCGCCGAGGCCGCAATAGGCCACCGCAAGGCAAGGGTTGAGCTCCAGCGCATGTTCGAGCGCGTCGATTGCCAGGTCGTATTCACGCCGCGCCAGGTGAACGCGGCCGACGGTGAAGTAGCTGTTGGCATCCTCGTCATCCAATTCGATTGCACGCCTCGCCGCCGCCAGCGCTTCGTTCATCAGCGCATCGTCGGGCGCGGCGTCGAAATAGACCATGCTGAGCACGATCGCGTAGGCGAGCCTGGAATGGGCGCCGGCGAATTCCGGATCGAGTGCGATCGACTGGCGAAGCAGGTCCTGACTTTTAAGGTTGCTCTCCTGCGTGAACTTGTAGAACTCCG
Source organism: Casimicrobiaceae bacterium (assembly GCA_051003055.1). GTDB lineage: Bacteria > Pseudomonadota > Gammaproteobacteria > Burkholderiales > Casimicrobiaceae > VBCG01. Next base: position 4,492 of record JBPCLS010000182.1, on the reverse strand, counting down.
CCACGCCGAGTTGGTAGAGGTCCCACGCGCCGAGGTTCTTGCGCGGCCGCCTCTCGGCCTTTCGCTGCTCCGTGAGGCCAAGCTCCGCCTCGATGCGCGCTGCGACCAACTCCGAAATATCGTCCTGGAGGTCGAAAATGTCGGCCGTATTGCGATCGAATCTTTCGGACCAGACGCTGTGTTCGGTGTCGGCGTCAACCACTTGGACGGTGATGCGAAAGCGCGTCCCGGCTTTTCGGACACTTCCGGTAACGACATAGTCGGCGTTGAGCTTCTCTCCGATCGTGCGGATGCTGTCTTTCGAGTTACGAAACGCGAACGCCGGATTGCGGGCGATGACAGTCAGCCAACGGTTTTTCGACAGGGCGGTGGTGATGTCTTCCGAAATACCGTCGGCGAAATAGTCCTCGTCAGGATCACGGTTCAGGTTCGCGAACGGCAGCACGGCGATGGATGGCCGTTTGGCAATCGCCGCCAGCGCGTCGTTACCTCGGTTCTCATCATTCTTTTCGGTGGGGATCGGCGCGGCGTTTTCGACCGGTATCACGAACCGGAAGCCGCGGCCATGGACGGTGGAGATCATGCGCTGCGACGCGCCGTCATCGCCCAGCGCTCGTCGCGCCGCCTTGATTTGGCTGCTGAGCGCCGCGTCCGAAACGATCCTGTCGCCCCAGATTGCCGCGAAGATCTCCTCCTTGGTCACGGTCCGCTCGTTGTTCCTGGCGAGAAACACCAGAAGGTCGAAGACCTGGGGCTCGACCGGTACGCGTTCTCCCGATTTGCGAAGCTCGAACAGAGCGGTGTCGAGCTCGAACTCGTCGAAGCGGATCACATTGGATGCCGCGGTCTCTGACGCGAAGTCAACGCGGTACGCCTGAATACGCCGGCTGATGTTTTTGACCGATTGCTCCCCGAGCGAAATGAACTGCATCGGAACGTTCGCCCCGATGTGGTCGTAGACCTGTTGCGACAGCACGACGCCCCCGGGTTGCGCAATGCCCTCGAGCCGCGCCGCTACGTTGACGCCGTCGCCGTAGATGTCGTCGCCTTCGACGATGATGTCACCGAGGTGAATGCCGATGCGCAGGTACAACTTGTGCTTTTCGCTCAGAGAGGTGGTGCGTGTTGCAAGCCCACGCTGGACGTCCACGGTGAACTGGAGTACCCCAACGACGCTCGAGAATTCCACAAGCGCGCCATCGCCCATTAGCTTGACAGTGCGGCCGCAGTGGCGGTCGATGGCGGGATCGACGATGCTGGAACGAATCTCCTTGAGACGATCGAGAGTACCGGTCTCGTCGCGCTCCATGATGCGGCTGTAACCGACTACGTCCATGGCGACTATGGTCGTGAGTTTTCGTTCCATTCGTCTTCTGCGCGCAACCGGGTCCGCGCGCCCGTCTCATCGATTAGCTTAGTCTGTTCCGTGAAGGATGATTAAGCGCTGTTCTATTTCCATCTGCGGCGGACAGTCGCTAGCTGACAGTTTGATGACATGGACGCAAGAGCCATGCGCGCCTCAATCATCGCTAATGCCGTCGAAGAGAACCGTGGATATGTAACGCTCGGCGCAGTCGGGCAGAACGGTCACCACAGTGCGACCCTTCATATCGTCGCGTTGGGCGACGCGCATGGCACAGGCGAGTGCCGCGCCCGACGAGATGCCGGCGGGAATGCCCTCCAGAACGGCCAACCTGCGGGCCGTCTCGATCGCCTCCTCATTGCTCACGAGCAGCACCTCGTCGATGAGATCCCTATTGAGGACTTCGGGCACGAAACCCGCGCCAATGCCTTGAATCATGTGCGGCGAGTGCGTTCCGCCCGACAGCACCGGGCTGTTTTCCGGCTCGACGGCGATGATCCGAATGCCAGAGTTGCGCGCCTTGAGAACTTCGCCGACGCCGGTCAGCGTTCCGCCCGTGCCGACCCCAAGCACGAGGGCGTCGACCACGCCGTTGGTATCGCGCCAGATCTCCTCCGCCGTGGTCCTGCGGTGGATCTCGGGGTTGGCGGGATGGCCGAACTGCCAGGGCATCACGGCGTTTTCCGTCTCGGCGATGATCTCCTTCGCCTTCTCGATGGCGCCGCCGATGCCCTTCGCCCGCGGGGTGAGCGCAAGTTCGGCGCCGAGGAACTTCATCAGCTTGCGCCGCTCGATCGAAAAGCTGTCGGGCATGGTCAGGATGCACCGATAGCCCTTCGCGGCGCAGGCGAAGGCGAGCCCGATCCCTGTGTTGCCCGAAGTTGGCTCGACGATGACGCTTCCCGGCCCGATCGTACCGTCGGCTTCCATCGCCTCGAGCATCGCGACCGCGATCCGGTCCTTGACGCTCGCGATGGGATTGAAGAACTCGAGCTTTGCGAGGATCTCGGCCTGGCATCCCGCCTCATGCGCCAGCCGCCCGATTCGAACCAGCGGCGTGTTGCCGATCGTCTCGAGAATGCTGCCGTACACCCGGCCTCGCCCTGGCTTGTCAAAAACGAGGCGCGTGTTGTGCTGAACGTCCATCCGGGTCTCCTTAGTTAATGGTTGGGATTGGTCGCGCTGATCACCCAGGAGGAGCTGTCCATGACGATCCCCTCGGCCGCAATCTTCTGCCGGTTAATGGCTTCGGCCAGGGCGGCCTCGATCTGCTCGCGTTTTTCCTCAGCTTCGTCGCCAGCCTCTCTGAACACCTCGCCGGCGGGACCGATGGCGAGCTGAAAGGCGATGGCGTCGCCGACGTTCGCACCGACGAGAACGGGCGCATCAACCCGTCTAAACTCGATCTCGTCGTATCCCGCAGCTGTCATCATCGCCGTGACGGTCGTCTCATCGGACATCGAGAATGGGCCTGGCCCGCAGGTCTGCGCATCCGCGCCCGGCTGCGGCAGAAACCGAAGCACGACGTCCTTAGCCATGGAGAGCCAGGGATTATCCGCCCGATTGCGCCAGACGATATGCACCATGCGACCGCCCGGGCGCAGCGCCTTCCGCATGTTGCGCAGTCCGGCGACCGGATTGGCGAAGAACATCGTGCCGAAGCGCGCAAACACGAAGTCGTACTGGTTCGTGGGCAACGAGATCTCGGCGTCGCCGCGCACAAAGCTCACATTGGTGAGGCCACGGCCCTCGACGTCCTTACGTGCATAGTCGAGAAATGCGTCGCAGCAGTCGATCCCGACCACCTCGCCCGTCGGCCCAACCAGTTCTCCGAGCTTGGTCGAGGTGTCACCGAAGCCGCAGCCCACGTCGAGGACCCGGTCGCCTTTGCGGACGGGCAGGAATGGAAATATCGCTTCGCTATGCTGAGTTAGGCCGTCGACCAGAATGTGCTTGAAGCGGATGAACTTCGGCGCAAGCACCTCGTTCCAAAACTGAACGAAAGCCGTATCTTTCATTGTCGTCGAGGTTGTTGTCGCAGTGGTGCTCATAGGATCGATCCTCTTGTGGCTGGTCTCGAGTAGAGAAATACTCCCAGTGCGCGTCGGATGCTTGGCCAATTCCTGAGGGAAATGTGGAGATATCTTGAAGAGGCGCTTTGTGTTGGAGCCGCTGCGGCTTCGCCAGACGAAATCTCCGAGAACTCAAAGATTCGCGAAGTTGTCGCCTGAGAATCGCGTGAATCAGTCCGGCTCGGTGGGGCTCAGTGCGGAAAGCATGCGAGGGCCGCCGCAGTGCAAGTTATTGATAATAAACTAGTTTTACCGGATAATCCGGCTACGAACCAGGAGGTCGTGGGTTCGAATCCTGCCGGGCGCGCCAGATACATCAAGGGGTTGCAGCGATGCAGCCCTTTTTCTTTTTCTGCGGGCTAGCACGGGGCTAGCACCGGGCTAGCAGCGTGGGCGAAAAAAAAGACGATGCTCCCGCAACCGTTGCGGCAGTACCCGGCGCACGCGAGCAAGCGCTCTGCCAGCAGCGGGGCGGTATGGTCGGAGTAGTGAGAGACGAACTGGAAGCGGTTGCGGAAATTCCGCAACTGGAGAAAAGAATTGGCAGCGTAATTAGGGGCGGCAATTGTTGCACCTACTGACAACCCAACCCGCGACCGTGCGCACGTCCTGAGCGATCCTACGCGGTCGTTTGCGGCATTCGCGCGGTCGCGCAGCGTTAAAACGTCCGACGCGTAAATCATCGGCCAGCGTTGCCGACGACTAGGGTGTCATCATCCGCCACACCCTCCGACGCTAAACAAAGCCTGGGCGAAACTCATCGGCGATGAGATTAAAAGATGCAAACATTCCACGCGACCGCTCTGCTCGCGCGCAAGAACTCGCCCGCGTACATTAGGGTCGCCGCCGGCGCTAATGTTTTCGACAAAAGGAAGTTGCTGCGGCGCCGGAAATGATTGCCGCATGGGTGGCGTCTACTATCTTGGCCGCCCCGTTGCCTCACCAGAAAATGTTACTCCAAGGTAGTTGTCGTTTGCTTTGTCTTTCCTACAAATGGCTTGGGGCCTGTGGAGCTTGTGGGTAGAAGCGGGCGGTGTGGATAACGGCTTCATCGTTA
>JBPCLS010000181.1:0-4573 GCA_051003055.1 Casimicrobiaceae bacterium | reverse complement strand
TCGGCGTCGGCGCCGGAGCTTGCGGCGTCATCATCGACATCATGTCAGCAATCATTTGGTTTCTCCTGTCTGAGTTACCTTAACTGTTATGTTGCTTCTCGTTAACGCAGGCATTCCCGGATCGTTTTTGGGTCCGCGAATATTTGCGGGCCACTTGACAAACCCTTTGTCACCTGCTGCCTGCATTGTAACGACGTTTTTCTGATTTGCAACATCTCGCGGCTCGATCCGGCGCGGAAGAACGTCGGTGTTGCGATTTCGCACATGCGTGACCGTCGTTTTCGCGGCGAATCTTGTGCGAATGCGCGATGCAAATCGGTGCGGCGCACCTCGCGTTGCGAATGTGTGCGCATGGTCTTCAAGGCAGCGTTGTTTCGCATGCAAACAATTCGGTGGGAGTTTCGCGGCGGCGTACGAGATGTGCATCCATGGCGTGCACGATGACTTCACACGCGCGTGGCCGCGCGTTGTAATTCGAGCTCATCGCCATCCCGTATGCGCCGGCTGCACCGATTGCCAGAAGGTCGCCCGCAGCGAGCGCAAGGTCGCGGTCGCGCGCGAGAAAATCGCCGCTCTCGCACACCGGACCCACGATGTCCCAGCGGCGGGGCGGTTCGTCGCGCGGGCGGACCGGATCGACCGGATGCCACGCATCGTAGAGTGCGGGTCGGATAAAGTCGTTCATGGCGGCGTCGACGACGGCAAAGTTCATCGGCGTTCCCGGTTTCAAGTACTCGATCCGCGTCAACAGCACGCCGGCTTCACCCACCAAACGGCGGCCGGGTTCAAATAACAGCGTCTCGCGACGCCCGCGAAACACCGCGGCAATCATTGCGGCGTATTCGGCGAGCGGGAGCGGAGTCTCGCCCTGATAGCGAATACCAAGCCCCCCGCCCAGATCGATATGCGCGAGCGCGATGCCCTCGCGATCAAGCTGCTCGACCAATTCGAGCAGGCGTCGTGCGGCGTCGCGAAAAGGCGGAAGATCGATGATTTGGGAGCCCAGATGCATATCGACGCCGCGGATCACAATCGCGCGCATCTGCACCGCCCGCCGATAGAGATCCAGAGCATCCGCGAATGCGACGCCGAACTTGCTTTCCTTGAGCCCGGTCGCGATGTACGGATGCGTCCTGGGATCGACATCGGGATTCACGCGAAAACTCACCGGGGCGATTTTTCCGGCGCGTGCCGCAACCGCCGCCAAGCGTTCGAGTTCGGCCGCGGAATCGACGTTGAAGCAGAGGATGCCGGCAGCCAACGCCGATTCCATTTCGGCTTCCGTCTTTCCGACTCCGGAAAACACGACCTTTGCGGGATCGCCGCCGGCAGCGATGACCCGTTGCAGTTCGCCGCCCGAAACGATGTCGAAACCGCTGCCGAGTCGTGCGTACAGATTCAGCACGGCCAGCGTCGGATTCGCTTTCATCGCGTAGCAAATCAAATGCGGAACACCTGCAAACGCGGCTGCAAACTCCAGATAGCTGTGTTCGAGCGCCGCGCGGGAATAGACGTAGCACGGGGTGCCATAGCGCGCTGCGATGTCCGACAATGGCACGCCTTCGGCATGAAGTTCGCCGTCGCGATAAGCGAAGGCGCTCAAGGCTTGCGCTCGGGTATCGCGGAGGCTGGGGGAGCCGGGGCGTTGCCTGTCGCCGCCGGGGGTGTTGGCGGCAGCGTCAGCGGACCCTTGCTGCCGCAGCCGGTTTGCGCGCCGATCGCAACCAACGCGACGAAGGCGGCGACGTAACGGAATTGACGTAACATCAGTGCCAATGTATCACGCGTATACCGAGCGCATCCTCCTGCTTTGGGCGGCCTTAAGCCATGACCGATAGCGAATTCATTGCGGTTGCCGACGTGACACTTGCGGCGATCGGCGCAGCGCTCGACACCGCGTTCAACGCGAGCGACGCGGATGGAGACTGGAGGCTCAACGACGGGATTCTCGAAATCGAGGACGGCGATGGCGGCAAGTTGATTGTCAATCGGCATGTGCCGAATCGCGAAATCTGGGTCGCGGCGCGCGCCGGCGGGTTTCATTTTCGCGCTGAACAGGGACGCTGGGTCGACACCCGCTCGGGCGAAGAATTATCGGCATTGCTGATCCGGCTGCTCGCGCAACAAGCCGGGTGGAAGGTGGAACTGCCGGCGTTGCGGTCGGCGTAATGGGGATTTTTGTTCAGCCTGTCAACAGCGCTGTCCAGTTTTCGAGTTCGCGTTTGAGCGTAGTGTGGCCCGGAAGCAAATTCTCGACGGTCGCCCAGAAGCGGGGGGAATGGTTCAGTTCGACGAGATGCGCGACCTCGTGGGCGACCACGTAATCGGCGAGTGTGGGCGGCAACTGCACGAGCCGCCAGTTCAAGCGGATCTCCCCCCGCGCATTGCAACTCCCCCATTCGCTGCGCGCGTTGGATAGACGCACGGCGGGAATCGCCGACGTGATGCGCTGTGCGTGGAAGGCCACGCGCGGCGCGATCAGGTGCCACGCCTCGTCCTTCAACCAGCGCCCGACTCCCTCGGCGACTTCTGCCTCGTCGTGTGCGCGCGGATGGCGAACCGTCAAATGGAACAGATCGGGCGCGATTGCCTCGCGGCGGGCCGGAAATATTGCGAGGGAGAGTTCACGGCCGCGGTAGAGAATAGGCGCGCCTGATTTCCATTCGCGCGGCATCACGTCGCGGCGGCGGGCCCGCCATTCGGCGAGTGCTTTGCCGATCCACATCGCCCGCTCGCGTAGCGCCCCTTCTATTTCGGCAAGGGTCACCCAGCGCGGCGCGCGGACGGTCAGCCCGCTCAAATCAACCTCCATGCCAATCGTGCGCCGGCGGGCGCGAATCAGCCGGTAGTCCAAAGCTTCACCTCCGAGCACGAACTGGCGGGGTGCTCCGTCCAGTGCACGCCGCCGTACGCTCAAACCGGAACTCCAATTCGCGCGACCTCGGTTTCGATCCACGTTTCGACTTCCCGAGCCAGCGTTACCGCATCTTTCCCCGAAGAATCGATGGGCTTGCCGATCGACAAGGTGATCGTGCCCGGTTTTTTGCCGAAGACCCCCTTCGGCCAAAGGTAGCCGGCATTGTGCGCAACGGGAACAATCGGAACTTGAAGCGTCTTGGCGAGTCGCGTGCCGCCGGTCTTGTAATGCGCCCGCGTGCCGGCGGGAATGCGCGTGCCTTCGGGATATACGACGATCCAGAACCCTTGCCTGAAGCGCTCGCGACCTTGGTCGACGATCTGCTGCATAGCGCTGATTCCCGCGCTGCGATCGATCGTGATCGGCGAGGCAAGTGCGAAGCCCCAGCCGAAAAACGGAATCGACAGCAGCTCCTTTTTGGCGACGAAGGCGAGGCTGGGGAAGCAGAGATTGAGTGCCATCGTTTCCCACGTCGAGCTGTGCTTGGACATCACGATGTGCGGCGAGCTCGCTATCCCGGTCGCGACATTTTCGCGGCCGATCACGCGCCAGCGAATCCCGCAGATGACTTGCGCGGCCTTGAGGTTGACTAAAGACCAATGGGCGGCGATGCGATAACGCGGGATTCGCGGCAACCAGAATGTGGCGAGCATCGTCGCAGCATAGAGAGGCGTCACGACAAGTTGGAACAGCAGAAACAGAAGGGAGCGCAGAGCGGATGGCATCCCGCTTGCGCTCATTCGCCGGCGAGAAGTGCCGACACCGCAAATGCGAGGTCGGGAAAGATCGTGGTGTTCTTGGGAATCGCTTCGCGCAATGTCTTTTCGCCCTTCCCAGTGAGCACCAGCATCGGTTGCGCGCCGACGGCCTCGGCGGCTTGCAGGTCGCGCAACGAGTCGCCGATGCACGGAACCGCAGTCAGCTCTGCGTTGAAGCGAACGCCGATCTCGAGCAGCATGCCCGGCTTCGGTTTGCGGCATTCGCATCGGGAATCGGCCGTATGCGGACAAAAGAAGACCGCGTCGAGTCGCCCGCCGGTGTGCGCCAACGCGCGATGCATTTTCTCATGGATGGCATTCAACGTGCCCATGTCGAACAGGCCGCGCCCAATGCCGGACTGGTTGGTCGCCACGACCACGCGATACCCCGCGTGATTGAGTCGCGCGATGGCTTCCAGGCTGCCGGGGACCGGCCGCCATTCTTCGGGGCTCTTGATGTGCTGCTCGCTGTCGTAATTCACGACACCATCGCGATCCAGCACGATCAGCTTGACGGCACGAGTGGGCAGCACTGTTTCCGAGGCGAACTGGACCATCGAGGGCTATTGGGCGAGCTTAGAAATGTCGGCCACGCGGTTCATCGTGCCGGCGATGTCGCGCAGCAATGCAAGGCGGTTAGCCCGGAGCGCCGGATCATCGGTCATCACCATTACGTCGTCGAAAAAGCGATCCACGATGGGCTTTGCGGTGGCCAGGGCGCGCAGCGCACCGTGGAAATCACCATTGTCGTAGTTGGCCGCCACTTGGGGGCCAAGTTTCTGGAAGGTCATGAAGAGGTCGCGTTCGGCGCCTTCGGCAAGCCGCGCGTGTTCGACCGCGCGCGCCGTGTCGTCCCCGCTCTTGCGCAGGATGTTGACAATGCGCTTGTTCGCCGTGG
>JBPCLS010000180.1:0-12194 GCA_051003055.1 Casimicrobiaceae bacterium | reverse complement strand
GGCCAGCATCGCAATCCCCAGCGTGTTGCTCGTTTTTCCTTGGTCCGTGCCCATGCCGCGTGTCGTATAGCGCTTCAGATGCTCGACGGACTGATAACCCTCGCGTGCGGCGAGCGCGATATCCCGCACCGTCACGTCGTTTTGCCAGTCGACAAAGCACTTAGCGCTTTTGGAGGGCGCCGGGACCGCCCACAGCGACTGCATCGGGCCATCTGCTTCGACAGTGGCCGTTGGAACGGGCAATCCAGGCGGCGTTGGAATTCCTGCGCGGGCTGCTGCCGCAGCACCTGCAGCATGGCCGTCGGTAAGCGCGGCGCTCAACGTGAAGCGACCATTGGCGGAACCGGCGGCGATGATCGCTTGCGGTGAGGAGTCCGGCACGAACGTCGCAAGAGCTTCGTCGTAACGCAAGGAGCCCCGCGACTGGGAGAACAGACTGACGACCGGATTGAATCCGCCGGAGACGCAGACCAGGTCGCAATCGATTCGCTGAGCGGAACCACCGGCGAGCGGCGCGACGTCGACGCCAGAAACGCGTAACCGCCCGTGCGCGCCGACGATTGCGGATTCGGTGAAGATGCGTAACTCCTGGTCGCGCGCGCGCTGCGGTAGCTTGCCGCTGAGCTGCGCATCGGTCCGTGCGTCAACGATCGCGCCGATCGCGACACCCGCCGCCTGCAACGCCAGTGCCGCAGCATACGCACTGTCGTTGTTGGTGAAGACCACGGCGCGTGTGCCGGTTTTGACGCCGTACCGATTCGCGTACACGCGCGCGGCGCCGGCGAGCAACGTTCCCGGTCGATCATTGTTCGCGTAGGCGATGCCGCGTTCGAACGCACCAGCCGCCAGCACGACGGCCTTGGCCCGCACGTGCCAGAGTCGCAGCCGCGGCGTGTTCGCCGGCGGTTCGGCCACATGGTCGGCCACTCGTTCGAGAAGCGCCACGAGATTCTGGTCGTAGTAGCCGAACGCCGCCGTACGCGGCAACAAGGTGACATCGGGGGTCGCCGCGAGCTCGCCCTCGATTCCGCGGATCCACGCAGCGGCGGGCTGGCCGTCGATGGTGTCCGCTTCGCCACGCAAGTTGCCGCCAAATTGCGCGTGTTCATCGCACAGCAACACGCGAGCGCCCGTGTGCGCGGCTGCTTGCGCCGCCGCCAGCCCCGCCGGGCCCGCACCGATCACCAGCACGTCGCAATGGGCATGGCGATGCTCGTAATGATCCGGATCGGGAGCGCTTGCCGCGCGGCCCATGCCGGCGGCGTGCCGGATCACATGTTCGTACTTGAGCCACCACTTGGGCGTGGGTGGCCACATGAACGTCTTGTAGTAGAAGCCCGCCGGAAATAAGGGTGACAGCGCGTCGTTGATCGCGCCGACGTCGAAGCGCACCGACGGCCAGCAGTTCTGGCTCGCCGCCACCAGACCGTCATACAACTCAACCGTTGTGGCTCGCGCATTGGGCTCGGTGCGCGCACCTAAGTGCAATTGGACGAGAGCGTTCGGTTCCTCGGCGCCGGCGCTCACGATGCCGCGCGGACGGTGATACTTGAAGCTGCGAGCGACCAGGTGGACGCCGTTTGCCAATAGCGCCGAGGCGAGCGTGTCGCCGGCGTAGCCTTGGTACCCGACTCCGTCATAAGTAAACGTAAGTGGTTGCGCACGGTCGATGAGTCCGCCGGCCGGCAAACGAAACCGCTGCATCGACGTGGGGCTCCGGGCAGATCTCAATCGAGTTCACCACTCGCGAGGATCGCGTGGGTGCACGTATCGCGGCGCACCTTGAACCATTGCCGACAGCCGGCGCTATGCAACCACAGCTCATCGTGCGGGCCGCTTGGATTGTCGCGCAGATAAACGTAGTCGAACCACGCGGCTTCTTCCGCGTCGGCCGCCGGTCGCTTGACGGTGGCATCGCCGCCGTAAGTAAACTCGACCTGGTTGCGCAGCCCGCACCAGGGGCAGGGGATCAGCAGCATCGCGTGTTGTTACTTAGTTCGATCGGCCGAAAGTGAAAACCTACTTTCGGCCGGAGAGGCTTCCCGAAAACCGTTGGCAAACCCACACGATTTTCGGCGAAACGGCAGGCAACAACGCGAGTGAACAGTATGAACATGCCCTAAATGAGCTTGTGTTAACGCGCACACGTCAATGCGCTCACGCATATTGCCCTGATCGCGGACGAGGTGCTCCCGCGCGTGCGGTAAACGCGGTCATGTCAATGCGCCCACGCATACGGCCCCGCTCCCTTTTCATCGAGCATCCGGCCTTCGGCGAAGCGCGCGAGCGTGAACGGCGCGTTTAGCGAATGGGGCTCGTCGCGAGCAATGGTGTACGCATGCAGCCAACCCGACGCCGGCGTTGCCTTGAAGCCGCCGTAGCACCAGCCGCCGGTCATGTAGAGACCGGCAATCGGTAGCTTGCCGATGATCGGGCTGCCATCCATCGTCATGTCCATGATCCCGCCCCAGGTGCGCAACAGCTTCAGGCGTCCGAAGCTGGGAAAAAGCGCCAGGCATGCAGCGACGACGTGCTCGACAGCCGGAAGGTTGCCACGCTGCGCGTACGAGTTGTAAAAATCGAGGTCGCCGCCCATCACGAGCTCGCCCTTGTCGGACTGGCTCACATAAAAGTGCACGGCGCCGGACGTCACGACGGCGTCGAGTACCGGCTTAATCGGCTCGGATACCATCGCCTGCAGCACATGCGACTCGATCGGCAATCGAAGGCCGGCCATTGCCGCGACGTGGCCCGAATGCCCGGCGACCGCAATGCCAAGCTTCGTCGTCGCGATGAAACCCCGCGTCGTGTCGACACCGGTGACCGCTCCGTGCTCGATGCGGATTCCGGTCACCTCGCACTGCTGGATGATGTCGACGCCACGCGCGTCGGCAGCGCGTGCATAGCCCCACGCGACGGCGTCATGGCGTACCGTTCCGCCGCGCGGCTGGAGCAGGCCGCCGTGAATGGGGAAGCGTGCATTCGGGGAACAGTCGAGGAGCGGAATCCACTGCGCGATCTCGTCGCGCGACAGGAACCTGGCGTCGATGCCATTCAGCCGCATCGCGTTGCCGCGGCGCATCGCCGCGTCGAGATCGGCCGGCGAATGCACGAGGTTCAGCACGCCGCGCGCGCTGTACATCACGTTGAAGTTGAGCTCTTGCGACAGGCCTTCCCACAATTTGAGCGAGAATTCGTAGAAGTGCGCGTTGGCGTCGAGGTGGTAATTCGACCGGACGATCGTCGTGTTCCGCCCGGTGTTGCCGCCGCCGAGCCAGCCCTTTTCGAGCACGGCGACGTTGGTTATCCCGTGCTCCTTAGCGAGGTAGTACGCCGTGGCGAGGCCATGGCCGCCACCGCCGATCACAATCGCGTCGTAGCGCTTTTTTGGTGGCGGACTGCGCCAGGCGAGTGGCCAGTTCTCATGGAAGCTGAGCGCGTTCCGGGCGAGGGAGAAAATCGAGTACTTCAAAGGCCGAGATCGGGCGAGAGGGCAATCGTAGTTTCAACGTCAAGAAACATTCCCGGACACTGAGATTGCGCGTTGACTTGCATTGGCTCACGCGACGGCCCGCGTATCCAATTGCATTCGTGCGAATTGTATTGTTTACTACACAAAACGCCGATCATCACGGGAGCTCCAAGTACAGAAACGACCTGAATGTGACGCAACAACAGATACGGGAGCTTCGCAGCAGGTCGCGGCACAGCAAGAGAAAGTGAGACGCGTACCCCGTGGCTAACTGGTGTGAAGGACTTGAATAGCGCAGGGAGCCAACGCGCATTCTACGCAGTCACGATCCCGACGTTGGGCGTTCAGCAGAAACAAGCCGAGGCCGATTTTGATCAATGGGCATGCGCGGCCCCCCGCGGCGCAGTGGCATGGCTTCCGCGCGAGGTGAGCCCAGGCAACTGCAAAGCAACGGCCCCGCTCATTCGCGTGACCCGATTCGAGCTGGGTGCGGACAGGGTAAAGCTCGATCTTGCCGGCAGCGCCTTCGTCTACAAGGATGGCACGGCGATCAGTGGTGAGTTGGCCAAAGGAAAAATAAATGACCAAGAAAAGTGAAGCAAGCGGCAAAAAAGTCCGCCGTTCCACGAAGCGTTCGACCGTCAAATCCGGGGTGAAGGCCGCCGGCGCGAAGAAAGCCAAAATCGCGTCGAAACTCAAAGTCGCCGCATCGTTGCCGGTAACCCTCAAGAATATCGCGCCGAGTCCTCGCGCACCAACGGGGTTCGGGGCCCAGCCAAATGCGCACACGATCATCTACGTCCATGGCATTGGCAACAAGCCCCCGGCGTCGGTCCTGAAGTGTCAATGGGATAACGCGCTGTTCAACGTCGAAATGGGCGATCGCACCCGGCTCGTCTATTGGGTCAATCGCGAGTACTACCCATTGCCTTCCGACGAAACCTGTATCGCCGAAGACGACGTGCATATCGATGATGATGAAATCACGACACAATCGATTCTGGCTCTGGCGCAACGCGCGCCCGCGGACGAAGACGCGGCGATCAAGGCCGAAATCGATGCGTTGACGAGCGACCCAAACCAGCGGAAATGGCTCGCCGCTCTTTCCGACGAGCTCATCGCACGTGTCGCGACCGAGCCGGCGTCAGTCGGCGCTCGCGACGTACGCGCGAAGATCCTGCCGTTGCCGCCGTTCCTGCGGCGTTTGATCACGCGCAAGATCACCCGCGCCTTTTTGCGCGACGTCAACGATTTTTTGTTCGATGCCGAGCGCCGGCAGGTCATGGAACAGGCGCTGGTGGATCGACTAACAGCGGGCGGCGGGCCATTCGTGATCATTGCCCATAGTCAGGGATCGATGATCGCCTATGATGTACTGCGTCAGCTGACCAAAGCCGATTGCACGGTCCCACTTTTTGTCACGATCGGCTCACCGTTGGGAATCAGCGAAGTGCAAGACGTTCTGCGTCAATGGATTCCGGATGAGGTTCTGCGCGTACCGGATTGCGTGACGCGATGGGTCAACGTCGCGGATCCATTCGACCCGGTCGCCGCCGACAAAACGCTGGCCGATGAATACGGTTGTGCGCCAGGGCAGACGCTCGAGGATTTTGTCTGCCTGAACCCGGAGTCTCCGCGCCACCCGCACTCGGGAACCGGTTACCTGCGCACCGCTCCGGTACAGGACGAAGTGCGGGAGGTGGTGGGCAACGCGTTTTCTCAGCACGTAGCCAAATTTGTCATCGCCAAAGATCTCGTGGCCAAGATGGAGAATGGCCGGCGCGAAGAGCGTTACGCGACGCTTATCCAGCTCGCGACTAAAGCCGAAGGCGAATCCATTGAGGTTATTCGCCGGGAGCTTATTGACGCGATCAAGGTCATGATCCGCAGTGGGGACGGCTTCAAAAAATCCGACGCCGGAGGCGAAATCGAGCGCGCGGGCATCGAGCCGTTGAAACGCTATGTGGCCGCGCAACTCACCCGTCTCGAGATCGAGCAACTGCGTACGCGCTTTGCCGAACTGAAGATCGAGCGCGTGTGGCGAGACGCTGAGAAGCGCGCGCTGGTGTTCGCCTCCACCCACACCGTCCAATCCTATCCCGCCGTCTTGGGCTACGGCGCTACCGGCCGCGATATTGGTTGGGCGGTATTGGACACTGGCATTCGGGGCAATCATCCGCATTTTCAGGAATACGAGAACATCAAGCGGCAATGGGATTGCACGAAGCCCGGGCCGCCGCAGGAATCTAGCCCCGGCGAGACCAAGTTCAACGAGCTCGACAAGCAGGGACACGGCACGCATGTGGCAGGCATCATTGCCGGAAGAAAGGACGTGTCATTCGACGCGGGCAAGCCCAAACGCCAGTTTGCGGGCATGGCGCCCGAGACCCCGATTTACGGATTCAAAGTGCTCGACGACCGCGGCAACGGCCAGGACTCGTGGATCATCAAAGCGCTGGACAGGATCGCTGAATTCAACGAATCAGCCGGCCGCCTCGTCATTGCCGGAGTGAACCTAAGCCTTGGCGGCAACTTTGACCCCAGCGTCTACGCCTGCGGTCACACGCCGCTGTGCGAAGAGCTGCGGCGGCTATGGAACCAGGGCGTGCTCGTGTGCCTGGCCGCGGGCAATGAAGGTTACGCGCTGCTGCAAAGCGAGCAGGGCGAAATACCAACGAACATGGACCTCTCGATTGGCGACCCTGCCAATCTTGACGAGGCGCTCGCCGTCGGTTCGATCCACAAGACTAACCCGCACACCTACGGCGTGTCTTACTTCTCCTCGCGCGGTCCCACCGCCGATGGGCGCCGCAAGCCCGACCTGGTGGCGCCGGGAGAACGCATCCTCTCCGCGTTGCACAGTTTCAAGGCGCCCTTCACGGGTGCCGAGCAGACCGTGGAGGATCTCTACATCGAGATGAGCGGCACCAGCATGGCCGCGCCTCACGTCTCCGGGCTGCTGGCGGGGTTTCTGTCCGTGCGCCGCGAGTTCATTGGCTATCCGGATCGCGTCAAGCGAATTCTCCTGGATAACTGCACCGACCTCGGGCGCGATCAATACATTCAAGGCCGAGGCATGCCGAATCTGATCCGGATGCTGGCGAACAGTTAATGCACTATTTATGAGACTGCGCGATCTGTATGCCCGGCCCGGCGTGACCTTGTCTGTTGAGTTTTATCCGCCCAAGACCGATCAAGGGGACGAAGATCTGCTGCGGGAGGCACTGATACTCAAGTCGCTGCACCCGTTCTACTGTTCGATGACGTATGGCGCCGGGGGCACGACGCGGGAGAAGAGCGTCGACCTCGTGACCCGCATCCAGCGCGAATGCGCATTGACCACCATGTGCCATTTGACCGTGGCGGGTCAATCCAAGGCGGAAGTGCGCGGAGTCCTGGAAAAACTCAAGACCAACGGCATCGAGAACATTATTGCGTTGGCCGGCGACCCGCCACAGGGAGCGGCTGCCGAGTGGGTGCCGCATCCGGACGGATTCCACTATTCGATCGGTTTAGTGCGGGAGGCCGTTGCTCACGGCAGATTTTCGATCGCTGTCGCAGGTTTCCCCGAGGTCCACCCTCGGGCTGGGAGTCGCGTCGCGGATTTACGCTATTTGAAAGAGAAAGTCGACGCCGGCGCCGACGTCGTCATCACCCAGTTGTTTTTCGATAACGACGACTATTACCGGTATGTGGACGACGCGCGGAAACTCGGGGTACGCGTCCCCATCGTCCCGGGATTGTTGCCGATCCAATCAGTCGCCCAGGCACGCCGCATAACGGCCCTGTGCGGATCGAAGATTCCGCCGCGGTTCGAAGCTTTGCTCGCGGCGGCCGGAAACGACAACGAAAAAGCCTTACAACTGGGAATCGACTACACCACGCAGCAATGTGAAGGTCTGCTGCGCTTTGGCGTGCCGGGGATTCACTTCTATTCGCTCAATAAATCCCACTCGGTCAAGGCGGTGTTCGAAAACCTCTCGTTTCCTGCCGCCACGTAAATCCATCGCAGTTGTCAAACTTGACTTGAGGCCCGCTCTGGTCGGACACTTCGTGCCGCGTGTCCGCCGAGAGGAGTGACATCTGTTGCTCCCGCCCGTGATGGACGGGACGGCCAAATCGGCATCGATTTTTTACAGTGACAAGCAACGAAGCGAGGAGGCTACACAATGAAAAATCCGTTGGATTCACTCTGGGGAACAGTCATATCGGGTGTCGTACTGACCGCGATCTTGTACTTTGCTGTCAAATTCATGATCGGAGGCTGACCATGATGACCATGGACTTCATTCAACACGGGCTCGGCCGCTGGCTGCACATTGGCGCGGGCGTCATGTGGATCGGCCTGTTGTACTACTTCAATTTCGTCAACGCCGCGGCGGCCAAGGCAGCAACGGCCGACGGAACCGCCGCGGGTATCAGCAAGCACGTCATGCCGCGCGCGCTGCTGTTCTTTCGTTGGGCGGCGCTCGTCACCTGGCTCGCCGGAGCGTCGTTGCTCGGCAGTCATTTTTTGGACGCGTTCTTGTTTCGCGACCGCGCCTACGTTGCAATTGGACTCGGCGCCTGGCTCGGCACGATCATGCTGTTCAATGTGTGGGCACTGATCTGGCCCAACCAACAAAAGATTCTTGGCATGAAACCCGCGAGCGACGAGGAAAAGGCCAAAGCGCGCCGGGTTGCCTTTCTGGCATCGCGCGCGAATGTCGCGCTGTCGCTACCGATGCTGTTCTTCATGTCGGCCAGCGGTGGTCTGTTCAGAACGCCAATGCTGTAGCGGGGCCGGTTGCATTGGTCTGCGGCGCATTTGCACGAAGGTTGCGCTTTTGGACATAGGTTCCTATAATTTGCTCGCTCATTTGCCAAGTTAACCAGTACGCCTTGAGGTGCTCCAACGGATAGCCATCCCGAGGAGTGAAACGGGAAGTCGGTGCGCTAGCCTCACGCTGGCAATTCCGACGCTGCCCTCGCAACGGTAAGCAAGTCATAAGGCCGGCACAACGCCACTGTGTGATCCACGGGAAGGCGCCGGCCCCAGGAACGTCGAAGGACGTTCCAATACTTGCAAGCCCGTAGACCGGCCTTTGTGGCGCTTATCGATCTAGTGTCGCGGAGGGCGGCTTAGATGTGGTCTGCTCAACTTGCCGTCGCGGCGCGCCAATGTGCGCCGAGGGGCGCGCCTCTGGTAGAAAGAGCGTCGCACCGCGCATCGGCGGCGCTCGGCGTTTTCGCTTGCGCCTTTTTTCCGCCGGCGCTCGCTCAAGACGCCCCGGTTCAGATTGAACCCGAAATAGTCGTGACTGCGACGCGCGTTGCACAGCGGTTGTCCAATGCGCTGGTGGCAGTGTCGGTCATCACCGCGGGCGATATTGCCGCGAGCGGGCAACAATCATTGCTCGAACTCCTGCAAATGCACGGCGGTGTCGAGATCACGAGCAACGGCGGGCTGGGACAGCCAAGCGCGGTCTTCATCAGGGGCGCGAACAGCGCGCACACGCTGGTCCTCGTCGACGGCGTCCGGCTTGCTTCAGCGACCACCGGCACCACGGCGTTCGAAAATATTCCGCTCGATCAAATCGAGCGGATCGAGATCGTGCCCGGCCCGTTGAGCAGCCTGTACGGATCCGACGCGATCGGGGGCGCCATCCAAATATTCACCAAGAGCGGGCGGTATTCGCCCGGGGCGAGCGTGACCGCCGGTTACGGCACATACGACACGCGAGTGCTCAATGCCTCGGTGAGCCGCAGCATCAATCAAACCGATTTCACGCTTTCCGCCAGCTACCGCGAATCGGACAGCATTGACGCAACCAAGCCGACGATTCCGTTCGGTCAGCACAATCCCGACCGCGATGGCTACGGCAATACCAGCTTTTCCGGAAAGATTGCGCATCGCTTCAACAGCGATCACGTCGTCGGCGTGACGGCGCTCTACAGCGACGGCCGAACGCAGTTCGACAGTGGCGCTGACAGCGACGACGTCAATCGCCAGAAGCTCGCAACCTATTCAGTCTATAGCGAGAACCAGATCATGCCGGCGTGGCAGAGTCTCGTGCGTCTGGGAACCGGGCGCGACGCAGTCGACTTGACCGGCAGCTTTCCCGCCACATTTCGGACCGGGCAGGATCAGGCGACGTGGCAGAACACGTTCATCGTTCCGGTTGGGTCCGTGCTTGCCGGTGTCGAGTATCTGCGGCAGAAAGTCGACAGCACCGAAAATTACACGATGTCCGCGCGCACCATACGGTCGGTCTTCTTAGGCTACCGTGGCGATTACGGCAATCACGGCATTCAGATCAACGCGCGGCACGACGATAACGGTCAATTCGGCGGGCATAGCACCGGCTCAGTCGGCTACGGGCTGCGCCTGACGACCGCTCTCCGAATGCGTGCGGCGTACGGCAATGCGTTTCACGCGCCAACCTTCAATGACCTGTATTTTCCGGGCTTTGGCAATCCCAATCTCAAACCCGAGCGATCGCGCAACGGCGAAGTCGGCATCGATTACCAGGCTCGCGGACAACGCTTCGGTGCAACTCTGTTCGAGAATCGCGTCACCGATCTGATTGTGTTCGATGTCGCCACCTTCCTTCCGCAAAACATCGATCGCGCCAGAATCCGCGGAGTTGAGGTCTCGTACCACGGTGAAATTGCGGGTACGCAACTGCGGTCGAAGCTCAACTGGCAGGACCCGGAGAATGCAGTTACGGGTGCGCAGTTGCGGCGGCGGGCCAAGGTCTTCGGAAGCGTTGCGGCGACGCGCCCCATCGCTCAATGGCGATTCGGTGCAGAAGTGTTTGGGAGCGGCGAGCGCTTCGATTCGAGCGATGAGAGTCCGGAGAGCCGCCTATCGGGGTACGCGTTGCTCAACCTGTTCGTGACGCGGACGGTCGCCCCCAACTGGCATGTCGAACTACGCTGGAACAACGTGACCGACAAGCACTACGAGCTGGTGCAGTTCTACAACACGCCGGGGAGCAACGTGTTCGTCAGCATCAAGTGGACGCCGACGCCGTAACGCAGGGCTCGCTCGTGCGCATTCGCGTCGCGGGTTTGTCCGGAATCCCGAACGGCTGACAACTGTTGGGGAGCGAAGAGTTGGGACGCGCCGTTCAGGTCTGGTTGATTATCTGCGTAGCCGCAGGCATCGTGTTGCTCGGCGCGTTGTCGCTGGGCAGCATTCCCATTCCGGCGATGGATGTACTGCAGCTCTTGCTGCGCCCCGAGAATTCGTCCGCGTCCGAGGTCATCCATCACTTGCGCTTGCCCCGGGCGTTGGCCGCGTTTGCGGCGGGTGGCTTGCTGGCGGTCGCCGGCGCCCTGATGCAAGTGCTGTTGCGCAATCCGCTTGCCGATCCATTCATCCTGGGACTCTCCGGCGGGTCCGCCGTCGGCGCGCTCGGCGCCATGTTGTTGGGTTTGAGTGCGGCCTTCGTCGATCTCGGTGCTTTTATAGGAGCGCTGGTGTCGATCTTGTTGGTGTTCGCCGTTGCCAACCGCGATTTCGCTCGCGTGCAGGCGTCCGGCGCCGTCGACTCGTCACCTCGGTTGCTGTTGACCGGCGTGGTGCTTGCCGCTGGTTGGTCGGCGCTGATCACGTTGATCCTGACCCTCGCACCGGAAGCCCAGCTTCGCGGCATGCTGTTCTGGCTGATGGGAGACGTCAGCGGCGCCGACTCCTACGCGACCGCGCTGTTCGCGCTGCTGGCGGTGCTGGTCATCGTTTACCCGGTGGCGCGAGAGCTCAACGTGATGCTGCGTGGCGAGGCGCTTGCCCAAGCGCTGGGCGTGCCGGTTGCGAAGGTGCGCAGCATTGTCTATTTCGCAGCGTCGCTGGCGACGGCGCTCGCGGTGACGACGACGGGCACCGTCGGCTTCGTCGGACTGATCGTCCCGCACGCGCTGCGCATCGTGATCGGCAACGACCAGCGCGTGTTGCTTCCTGCCTGCGCCATTTCCGGTGGAACGCTCTTGCTCCTCGCCGACACCGTGGCACGCGTGGCGATCGCACCGCAGCAGCTTCCTGTCGGTGTGATTACCGCGCTCGTCGGCGTGCCGACCTTCATGTTTCTGCTACTTCGCAATGGACGCCGAGGATGAACGGAGCGGTTTCCGCACCGCTGATCGAAGTTCGTGACCTGACGTTGCGGGTCGGGCAACGAACGCTGATTCGCGATTTCGGCATGAGCGTCCGTCCGCGCGAAATGTGGTGCATTCTGGGAGCCAACGGTGTGGGCAAGACGATGTTCCTGCATACGCTGGTCGGACTGCGCCGTCCGCAACGCGGGGCCGTGCACCTGGCCGGGAAACCGCTGCGGCACTGGTCACCGGTCGACGCGGCGCGCTTTCGCGGATTTCTCCCCCAGACGAATCACGATGTATTCAGCGCTCCTGTAGTACAGGTCGTTCTGATGGGCTGTCACCCGCATCTCGGCCGCTGGCAGTGGGAGGGTCAAGCGGATCGTGCCGCCGCATTGGCCGCTCTCAAGGCCGTCGACCTCGAAGAAGTCGCCGACCGCGACGTCACAACACTTTCGGGAGGAGAACGACAACGGGTCGCGATCGCCGCGTTGCTCGTCCAGGACGCGCCGCTCATGCTTCTCGACGAGCCGTTGGCGCACCTCGACCTGTTGCATCAGATCGAGGTGCTGCGGCACCTTGCCGTCCTAACGCGGGATCAAGGCAGAGGCGTTGTGCTATCGCTGCACGACTTGAATCTGGC
>JBPCLS010000179.1:0-2941 GCA_051003055.1 Casimicrobiaceae bacterium | reverse complement strand
CCAATGCAGGCTTCGAGATAGTCGCGCAACACCAAATCCAGATGCCGTCCGCGTTTGCGCAGAAAAGCGCCGGTAACGGTGGAGCGCTCCGCCGCCGTAGTTTGCCCTCCTCGTTCGACAGCCTCGGGGGTCCAGTCGTAGAAGAACCAGGGCGCGAAGACCTGCATGTGCCGCGTTTCGGCGTCGAACACCTCTTCCTTGCCAAGCGTGAATTTGGTCCATGCCTCGTCGAACGCCTCGCGCCCGAATTCATTGATCGCGAAGCGGAGCAGATCGGCGGTCAAGCCCTCGGTCACGCGCTTTTGCTGCTGCCAACGCAGTTCCAGGCCATCGTCCTCCGATGCCGCAGTACCGATCAGGCAGCATTGCTTATATTTCGTGCCGCTGCCGCAAGTGCACGGGTCGTTGCGTCCGACTTTCATGAGTCTATTAAAGGGGGTCTTCGCGGATTTGTGTGGGTGATTTTCAGGGATTTTAGATCGGCGGGAGCATGCAAGTGAGGATCTTCAGTCGCAGGTACTCCTCGTCGCGCAGTCCGTATGCGCGGCGCTGGATGACGCGAATTTTGTTGTTGAGTCCCTCGACGAAGCCGAGCGAGACCTTGTTTTCTGGCTTGCAGTAGGCGGCGATTCCATCCCAATGGCGATCGATCATCGCGGCGAATTTCTCGTAGGGGGCCAGCCGCTGCCACCTGAGCGCCGAGCGCCAGTTCTCGAAGAACCGCCGCGCCCAACCTTCACGCTCGTAGCTCCAGAGTTGGCCGAAGGATTCCTTCAACAAGTAGGCCGTGTTCAGGCGCTTGTTCGCCGCCAGCAACGTCTTCAACGCCTGCCGGCCTTCCAAGGTCAGATTCTCCCGGTTCGAGAGCAGAGTGAATTTCTGTCCCTTGATGAAGCGCCGCTCGCGCCCGCTGAGCCTGGCGTACTCGCTCTTGCGGACCTGGTCGAGCGCTTCACCGAGGTGACGCATGATGTGGAACTTGTCGAACAGGATCGCCGCCTGCGGCGCATAGTGCGCAGTAGCATTGCGAAACGGTTTCCACATGTCCATCACCGCCAGCCGCACCCCGTGGCTCTTCTTCGCTCCAAGCCACTGGTAGAACTGGCCCATGCTCGCCGCCGAGCGGTCGTCGCCGCCAAACCAGATCGGTCGGCCACGGATGAGATCACTGACCACGATGCGGTAGGTGTGGCGCTTGCGGATCGAGATCTCGTCAATCCCCAGCACCTTCGGCCCGGGTGTGCCGGCGCGGGCGAGCTGCGCCCGCATGTACTGCTTCTCCAAGTCCTTGACCGCGTGCCAGTCAAGATGCAGCTCCTTGGCCACGTCCTGCACCGCGGCACTGCGACAGCGGCGGCCGATGTAGTAGGCGAACCGCTCCGTGTAATGGGTGTTGTCGGCGAGGAAGGACAGCCGCTCGCGCTTCACTTGACCACAACTTCGGCACGCGACTCGCCGCACCTCGAATTCGAGATAGATGCGCGTGTCGCCGTTGGACAGATCCCGCGCTCGCCGCAGCGTCCGGTCGTACCATCCACGATGCGCCATCCCGCACGCACCGCAGGCTGTTTTTTTGAGCGACGAACGAGGGTGATGACGCGCGCCTTGCGATCGCCGAACACGCCGCGCAGCTTCGGCAGCGGACGGAAACCGGGGAATCGGTATGCGTCGGCGAGACGTTTGGGCTTCGGTGTAGTCGGCATCGAAACATCATGCCAAGTCTCCGCGCTTCTCGAAAGCCTTGAAGTCCAATATCCATGCGCCTTTCAGGCCGATCGCCACCCAGTTTCTACCCACACTTTTCCGCGATGAGCCTCATTTCAGTGAGGGAAAAACGAAACCCACAATAGCGTCATGCGCAGCCACGGTCAATCGCCGAGCAAGCGAATGAAGGATCGTGCCGCGATTCCGACCTTGAGCATTCTGCGGGGCCGGCGTTAAGCCCACTGACGCGTCCGTCAGCGTCCATCTCGCGCGTTACGACCGCTCGATGAGCCGCGTGCGCAGCACGCGGTGCTGGATCTTGCCCGTGGCCGTCCGCGGCATGTCCGCTTCCGCCAGGAAGGCGATCGCGCGCGGCCGCTTGTAGCCGGCGATGCGCTCCTTGCACCATTCGAGCATCTCGGCCTCGCTGGCGGTCGCGCCGATATGGAGGACCACGAACGCATGAACGGCCTCGCCCCACTTGTCGTGGGGCCTGCCGATCGCCGCGACGTCCTTGACCGACGGGTGTATGGCCAGCAGCTCCTCGACCTCGGACGGGTAGATGTTCTCGCCACCGCTGATGATCATGTTGCTCTTGCGATCGACCAGCTCGTAATAACCGTCTTCATCGCGGCGGGCCATATCGCCGACCGAGCACCACGCGCCACGAAATGCCTCGGCCGTCTCTTCCGGGCTTTTCCAGTAGCCATCGAAAACGTAGGGCGTGCGCGAGAAAAGTTCGCCCACGGCGCCGTCCGGGACCTCGTTGCCTTCGGGATCCAGGAGCCTGATCGCGCCCGAGCCCGTCCATTCGCGGCCGACCGTGCCCAGCTTCGTCAGTTGCTCGTGCGGACGCAGGATCGTCACCCACCCGGCTTCGGTGGAACCGTAGAGTTCGAACAGCTGCGAATTGCGGAAATGCTCGACGATCGCGAGCTTGGTGTCGCGGCGCGCCGGGGCCGAGGAGATCATCAGCTTGCTGATGCGGTCGACATCGTACTTGCGCTTCACCGCGTCGGGCAGGCCGAGCATCATGATGTAGTGCGTCGGCACCAGTGAGGTGAACGTAACTTTCTGCTCCGACAGCGTCTTGAGCAGCTGTTCGGGATCGAAGTGCTTGTGGTCGTCGATGACGCAGGTTGCACCCAGGTAGACGAAGGTGAACGAAAAATTGAGCGAGTTGGCGTGACACATCGGCACCACCAGCAGCGCGGTGTCGTCGCGCGTGAAGCCCATG
>JBPCLS010000178.1:0-8380 GCA_051003055.1 Casimicrobiaceae bacterium | reverse complement strand
GCGCCGTGGCGTGAAATTCGTCGTCGTGACCATGTGCATCGGCGGAGGCATGGGCGCGGCGGCGCTGTTCGAAGTTAACTGATCGGACCGATGAACGCAGTGCTTTCTTTTCTTGGAATTCGCAGCCGCGCCGTACTGGCGCTGGTCACGTGCCTCGTCGTCCTGCACGGCCGGGCGCTCGCCCAAGATTACGCCCGCGAGAAACGCTGGGCCGACGAGATTACGCCCGCGATCGTTGCCGGCGACCCGCGTTATCTCGATCTTACCGAAGGCTCGGGCAAGGGCCATAAGTTCCTCACGATCTTCACCGAGGGAACGAACAAGACGACGGCAATTGTGCTCGCGCACGGCATCGGCGTGCATCCCGATCACAGCCTCATCGGCGTGCTGCGTACCAGGCTCGCCGATGCCGGCTACACCACGCTCTCGATCCAGATGCCGGTTGCCAAGAGCGAAGGTATTACCGTGCGCGACTACTATCCGGTGCTGTTTCCGGAGGCGGGCGACCGGCTTGCCACTGCCGCACGGTATCTGCAGGGAACAGGCTACAGGAACGTCGTGCTCGTGGCGCACTCGATGGGCTCGTGGATGGCGAACGTGTATCTCATGGAGACGCCCAACCCGCCGTTCGCCGCGTGGGTGGCGCTGGGTGTGACGGGCCGCTATTGGGGCGCAAGTCTGATCAGCATCCCGTGGCTTGGGATCGAATGGTTCCCCGGCAAGATCTGGCTGCCGACGCTCGATATCTATGGCGAGAACGATTTAGCCGCTGGTGTCGAGGCCGCGCCGAGCCGAGCACGCGCGCTGGCGCACATCCCGCGCTCCGAGCAAGTGATGATTCCGGGCGCCGATCACTTCTATGCGGGTCGGGAAGATGCGGTCGTCCAGGCAATCGACCGTTTCATCCGCAAGCTAGGCCTCTAGAAACTCGAGAAGCTGACTCTCGGCCTGTTAGGATGAGCCGCAAGATGACATCGGCGCCGCTCCTCCCGCTCTGGTCGATCGCCGCCCCTTTCATTGGCTGGCTGTTGCTTGAGCGCCGTTGTCTTGATGGCAAAGCGCTCGCTCCCGCCCTCGAGACAGCAGTTGCGCGCGCAGGCGCGCCAAAGGCGCTGGTCGGCATTATCATCGCCGGGGTCGTGTTGTTGCCAGAGGGGCTGGCTGCGTTGCGCGCAGCGCATGCCAATCGACTACAGACGAGCCTTAACCTGGCACTCGGCTCCGCGTTGGCCAGCATCGGTCTGACGATCCCGGCAGTGGCGATCGTGTCGCTGGTCACCGGCTGGACACTCACCCTCGGCCTCGATAACAAAGCAACCGTCTTGTTGCTGCTTTCGCTATTCGTGACCACCGTGTCGCTCGGCACCGGGCGCACAACGGTGCTTCAGGGCACGGTACATTTGGTCATCTTTGCCGTCTACCTTTTTACCACGGTTGTTCCATAAATCCATGCAAACCCTGCGCTTTGACAATGCCTTCGTGTCCCAACTGCCCGGCGACCCGGAGGCGGGGCCGCGGCTGCGGCAAGTACACGGGGCGCTGTATTCCTGCGTAGAACCCACGCCGGTCGCTGCGCCGCGATTGATTGCGTATTCGCGCGAAGTGGCGTCGTTGCTGGGCATCGACGCGGCAACCGTCGCCTCGCCGATGTTTGCGCAAGTCTTCGCCGGCAACGCACTCCTCGCGGGTATGCAGCCGTTTGCGGCCAACTACGGCGGACACCAGTTCGGCAACTGGGCCGGTCAGCTCGGTGATGGCCGCGCGATCACGCTGGGAGAAACGATCAACGCGGCAGGCGAGCGCTGGGAGTTGCAATTGAAGGGCGCGGGTCCGACGCCGTATTCGCGCAGCGCCGACGGTCGCGCCGTGTTGCGTTCGTCGATTCGCGAATTTCTGTGCAGCGAGGCGATGCATCATCTCGGCGTGCCAACCACGCGTGCGCTGAGCCTCGTGGCGACCGGGGAAGAGGTCGTACGTGACATGTTCTACGATGGTCACCCCAAGTCCGAGCCGGGTGCGATCGTATGCCGGGTTGCGCCGTCGTTTATTCGTTTTGGCAACTTCGAACTACCCGCGTCGCGTGGCGACGTGACGCTCCTTGAGCAACTCGTCGACTTCACGATCCGTCGCGATTTTCCGGAGTTGATTTCAGCGATGAGCGGCGGCGGCTTGACCGAGCCGCTGAGCGAACAACTACGCGCGGAATGGTTCGCGCAGGTATGCGAACGCACCGCGCGGATGATTGCGCACTGGATGCGCGTGGGTTTCGTGCACGGCGTGATGAACACCGACAACATGTCGATCCTCGGCCTGACCATCGACTACGGCCCGTACGGTTGGATCGATAATTTCGACCTTGACTGGACGCCCAACACGACCGATGCGGAAGGGCGCCGCTACCGGTTCGGTCAGCAAGCGCAGATCGCGTATTGGAATCTGACCCGCCTCGCGCATACGCTGGCGCCGGGCTTCGCCTCGCTCGACCCTTTGCACGCTGGACTGCAGCGCTATGTGGATGAGTACACTCAAGCCGATCGCGGCAACATTGCGGCCAAGCTCGGCCTCGCCGAATGCCTGGATGAGGACGTCGACCTCATGCAGGCGCTACATACCCTCTTGCATACGGCCGAAGTTGACATGACGCTGTTCTTTCGTGCGCTGGCCGACGTGGACGTTGGCGCGCCGACGTGGGCGCCGCTTAAGCACGCGTTCTATGACGAAGCCAAGCGGCGACACTCCGAGCCGGCGTGCAAGGACTGGCTGGCGCGCCACTGCGCACGCGTACGGCGTGATGCGATGCCGGACGCCGAGCGGCGCGCCCGCATGCATGCGGCGAACCCGCGCTACGTTCTGCGCAATTACTTGGCCCAGCAGGCGATTGATCGGGCGGAAGAAGGCGATGATGCAGGCATTCACGAGCTGCTCGACGTGTTGCGCTGTCCGTACGATGACCAACCCGGCCGCGAGCAGTTCGCCCAGCGCCGGCCGGACTGGGCGCGCAACCGGGCGGGATGCTCGATGCTCTCCTGCAGCTCGTGAACTGTTTGGTCGGCCGAAACGCACGGTGCCAGGTACGTACCGCCTGAATGCAAAGCGGCCCCGCAAGGCCGCATTGTCTGTCCGCTGCGTCTAAGGTAAATGAGGGTCAGACGCGGGGCTCTCCAGCACGATTGACCGTGATTGTGGGCCCCGGCGGATGGTTCATCTGCATCCGATGCTCTTGGCCGCGGAAGTTGTACGTGACGTCCCAATACTCCGGCCGCGCCTGGCCTACATTGGCGCAACGCTGAACGTCCTGGCTGTACACATGTTGTCCGCCGCCACCACGCCCGATGTTGGCGCCTAGCGCGGCGCCGCCGACGGCACCGCCGACGGTGGCGATATCCCGGCCGCGTCCACCCCCGATCTGGTGCCCGAGAACGCCGCCGATGATCCCTCCCGCGATCGCTGCGGGAACGTTAGCGCCGTCGCGGCGGTCTTGCACGACTTGCTCGCGCTCGACCCAGCAACGCTGCTCGGCTTGGCCGACGACCGCTCGCACTGACGTAACGTCCGCTTCATAGAGGCGTTCGTTATTGCGCCGGCGGTAGTCGTACCCTTGCGCCAGCGGGTGGCCGACACGATCGTCGCGATCATCGCTGCGCGCATTTCTGCTTACGGGCTGCACCGAGGACACGCTGTTGTTAAGACCAATCGCGGCTAACGATTCATACCGGCCCGGGCGCAGCACCACGCATTGGCCTTGGAAGCGCGCGTCCTCGCACACCTGCCACCTGCCGCGGTCGACGATGACCGACGACGCGCGATCGTTGAATCCGATTCGCTCAAAGTTCCCGATTTGTCTTTCCGTGGTGAAAGAACGGCCCCGAAAACCTTCCTGCTCGAAAAATGTGACCTGGGCCGCGGCTTGCGTAGCGATCGCTACAGCGGCCACGCCGATTACGTTGCGCAACGGTGCATTCATCGATTCCTCCGGTAAGTCAAATAAAACTTGAAAACCAAGAACATAAGAGGTAAAGCCGTCGTTCAATGGTAACGCCGGAAGAGCGCCTCGCGTTGACGGGGATTGGAGAAAGGTCAGTAGGCAAAGGACTACGCGCGTCCGAAGCCGTGCTCGACACCGCGACGGGTCCAGCCCGCGGCGAATCGTTCATTTCGTCTTGACCGGTTCAACCCTGAGGATGCGGCCGTTTGCTTCGTCGGTCAGCAGGTAGAGCAGACCATCGGGACCTTGCACAACTTCGCGAATACGGCCGGCGTCGCCCAGGTAGCGTTCTTCCGCGGTGACGCGATCGCCGTTCATCGCGAGCCGCACCAGCGCACCCGTCCGCAGCGAGCCGATGAAGAGGCTGCCGCGCCATTCCGGAAAGGCATCTCCGGTGTAAAACGTCGCGCCCGATGGCGCGATCACAGGATCCCAATAGTAGGCTGGCTGTTCCATCCCGGGCTTGGCCTGGCCTTCGCCGATTTTGGCGCCGGAATAATCGATGCCGTACGTAATAACCGGCCAGCCGTAGTTCTTCCCCGCTTGCGGATTGTTGAGCTCATCTCCGCCGCGGGCGCCGTGTTCGACGGTCCAGAGTTGCCCCGTCTGCGGATGCAGCGCCGCCGCCTGCACGTTGCGGTGGCCGTAGGACCAGATCTCGGGCCGGGCACCATTGCGCTTGACGAACGGATTGTCTTGCGGGATGGAGCCGTCGGCATTGATGCGGACGACCTTGCCGATGGTCGTCGAGAGATCCTGTGCTCGTTCGCGATGCGCGAAACGATCGCCGGTCGTGACAAAGAGCGTGCCGTCGCGCGCAAACACCAGGCGTGAGCCCCAATGATTCGGTCCGCTGACCTTCGGGACCTGGCGCCAAATCACCTGGAGATCGTCGAGCTTGCCATCGCCGAGCCGCGCCCGCGCAACCGCAGTACCCGCGCCACCCTCGCCAGGCTCGGCGTAACTCAAGTAAACCAGCCGGTCCTGCGCAAACGTCGGCGACACGGCGACGTCGAGCAGACCGCCCTGACCAGCGACCTGCGCTTGCGGTACTCCGGCGAACGGCTTCCCTGGTTGACCCTCCTTGTCGATCAGCCGCAGGCGGCCGGCACGCTCGGTGACAAGCATGCTGCCATTCGGCAGGAAGGCAAGACCCCACGGATGCTCCAGCCCTTTGGCGACGATGGTCGTGCGAATCGGCGCTTCGCTTAACGGGGGCGTCGGTGAGCGCGGCGCCTGAGCCGCGCTCGAAGTGGCGATCGCCGCCAACAGGGCAGCAATTGCCAACGAGCCCGTTGCGGGACGCACTCTATGATTTCCGCGGATCTACCTCAAACATCCCAGCCGCCGCCGCCTCCGATGTCACCGCCAAACGTGTCGGCTGGCCCCTCGTACGTGCCGGCGCCTTGATCATTGCCGGTGGCTACATCGGTTGCTGCCTCATTTGCACCACCCGCGCCAAACGAAGTATCGCCACCGAAGAACTGCTGCGCGATCATCGTTCCGACCACCGCACCTGCCATGCTGCCCAAAAAGGTGCCCGCCATCAGGCCGCCCAGTCCACCTCCGCCCAAGCGGCCGAACGTGCGCTCCATCGTGCCGGGATTTCGCACTTCGGCCCGCGTGGCCAAACGCGCGAGCGAGTGGGGACTCGCGCCATCCTGCATCACCACGACTCGCTCTGCCTCCGGCACCTCGGCGCTCAACTGCTCGCCGACCATGCGCCGCTGTTCGGGCGTTAGTTGCGCGAACGCTTGCGCGTGTGCCTGCTCGATGGTTTCGGGTGGCGCGGATTTGAGCATGTAGCGATAGCGCTCAATCGCCTGCTGGTCCGTCGTGGCCTCGTGCTGTCCAGTTCGCTGCCCGGATACCGGTGTAGGCGACTTCGCCTTGTCGCCTCCGAATAGCTGATCGAAGATGCCCATGTCGCTGTCTCCTTCGCAGTTGAATTGCGGGTATAGATTAGCAGAGAATGAGTACCTTCCCGCTAGACCGCATGTGCTGGCCGACGCCGCGAATTTCAAGCGGCTCGAACAACCTGCTAGGCCACGATTTCCAGGTCCACTCTACGTTCGCATGTGCTGGTGATCGCGTTTGCGCGAGACTTGACCCATGCCGCGAACTCTTCCGCCGGCAACGGTTTGGCGTAGAGAAATCCTTGTGCATGTTCGCATCCGATTCGCGCAAGGAACCCTGCCTGGGCGAAAGTTTCCACGCCCTCCGGGATGACGCGCAATCCCAGGCTGTGCCCCATGCTCACGATGGCGCGCGCGATCGACGCGGCGTCGTTCGAATCCGGCAGGTCCGCCACGAACGATCGGTCGATCTTGATCTGGTCCAGAGGAAAACTCTTGAGATATCCCAGGTTCGAATAGCCGGTGCCGAAGTCGTCGATCGTCAGCGCAATTCCCAATGCCTTCAAATCCTTCAAAATTGGAACGGCGAATTCGGTTTTGCCCATCACCATGCTTTCCGTGAGCTCGAGATCGAGGTAACGCGGCTCGAGCCCCGTTTCCTCGAGAATCTTGGACACGACGGCGACGAAGCCGGGTTGCCGCAACTGGAGTGCCGAGAGATTGACCGCTACCGTGAGGGACGGCAGCCCGGCTTCCTGCCACGCTCTGACCTGCAGGCATGCGGTTCGCAGCACCCACTCGCCCATTGCGACGATGAGCCCTGTTTCTTCCGCCATGGGAATGAATTGGACAGGCGGAATCAAACCCATGTCCGGATGTCGCCAGCGAAGCAACGCCTCCATACCGGTCACTTCACCGCTCGCTATCAAGACCTGAGGCTGGTAATGCAGCTCAAATTGTCCGAGCTGGAGTGCCCGGCGCAGCGCAGCTTCAAGCCCGACACGCTCGATCGCCTTATTGCTCATTTCGCTGGTGTAGAACGCGAAGCCGTTGCGCCCCTTCTCCTTGGCGAGATACATCGCGGCATCCGCGCGCGTGAGCAGCCGCGCGGCGGTTTCGCCGTCTCCGGGGTAGAGACTGATTCCGATGCTCGGCGTGATCGTGAGTTCCCGCTCTCCGACCAGAAGAGGCCGGGAGAATCTTTCCTGCACTTTGCGCGCAACGGTGGCCGCGTCGACCGCGGTGTCTTTCAGATTGGTCAAGAGAATCGCGAATTCATCGCCGCCGACTCTCGCGACAGTGTCTCCCTTGCGCACTTGGTTCTGGAGCTCACGCGCAACGGTCGTGAGAAGGGCATCGCCTACATCGTGGCCGAAGCCGTCGTTCACATACTTGAAATGATCGAGATCCAGAAAAAACACGCCAAGACCGAGGCCGGTACGCTGCGAATGACTGATCGCCTGGTTTAGCCGATCGTGGAACAGATTACGGTTGGGAAGATCGGTGAGGGTGTCGTGCGTCGCCAATTGCTGGAGTTGCCGCTGCGACTCTTTCAGCGCCGAAATATCGGAAAAGACGCGAACGTAATTGGCAAGCTTGCCCTCTTTGTCGCAGACGCGGGTAGCCGTGATCCAAAGCGCCAGTTCCTTGCCGTCTTTACGGAACCGCGTGACTTCCCCGGTGACATAACCATCGCGAAGAAGTTGCTCGCCCCGTTTCGCCGATTCGATCGGATCGACCGGCCGGAAGGGTGACTCGCCCCATGGCAAGTCGACCATTTCGCCGGCTGTGAATCCAGTCAGTTTCGCGAAGGCGGCATTGACCATGACCACGCGATCATCGGCGTCGCTCAGGGCGATAGCATCCGTCGTCGCTTCGAAGACCTTTGACGCCAGGCGCAGCGCCGCGGCAGCTGCCTTGCGTTCGTTCCGGTGCTTATAGAAGAAGAACCCGGCAAAGCTTAGGAGAACGAGTGCTATAGGGATCGCATACCATAAATCCCGAAAGGGTACGGCCTTTACTTCATACAAGCCGAACCACCTTTCGTATAGTGCACCGTAAACGCCACTGGGCTTGGTCGATGCGAGGCCTTCATTGATTCTGGCCAGCAACGCCGACTCTCCGGCGCGTACGGCAAACGAGAACTTTTGGGAAAATCCTGCTGGGGCATCCAGCGGCTTGACGTTTGCAAGTCTCAATTCCTGCAGCGTCTGCATTCCGGCGAGCTTGCCGATCAGTACGGCGTCGTGCTTGCCCGATGCGAGCAGCTTAAAACCATCCACTGCGGTCTTCACGAGCACGAGGTGCTTCTGCCAACCTCGCGACACTGCGTAGTCGTGCGCGAGATCGGCCTTGATGACGACGATCGATTTGCCCGGGAGGTCGGCTTCCGACTGGATGCCGGAATCCTCATTGCGCACGAAGATGGCCCCATTGACGGTCACGTGCGGAACGGTGAATTCCGCAAACTGGCGTCGCTCTTGCGACTGCGCGAGATTGATCAGGACATCGATCTTCCCGGCCTTGAATTCCTCGAGGA
>JBPCLS010000177.1:0-6967 GCA_051003055.1 Casimicrobiaceae bacterium | reverse complement strand
AGCCCGTACAGATGGATGACGCGAAAGCCCATCCGCTCCATCGCTTCGATTACCGCTGAAGGTGGAGCAGCACCCCCCGTCGCAACCTGTACGGCGTGGTCGAATCGCGTATCCACCGATTCGGGCGCATGGACCAGCAGATTCAGAATGATGGGTGCGCCGCACAAGTGCGTGACCCGATGCTCGCGGATGGCGTCGAAGATGGCCGCCGGCGCCACGCGGCGCAAGCACACGTGCGTTCCTGCGGCAGCAGTCACCGCCCAGGTGAAGGTCCAGCCGCTGCAATGGAACATCGGCAACGTCCACAGATAGACGCTGTCCGGATCGAGACCAAACGTAAGCGCGTTGCCCAGCGCATTTAGAAAGGCGCCGCGATGATGGTAGACGACACCCTTGGGATCACCGGTCGTGCCCGACGTATAAAGGAGCGCGAGCGAATCCCATTCGTCGTGCGGCCCGGGCCACGCGAATGCCGGATCGCCCTCGCGCAACAGCTCGTCGTAGGTCAGCTCGCCTAAGCGTTCGCTGCGCACGGCGGCGTCTTCGATGTCAACGACTAACAGTTTGCGGGTCGTGAGCCTCAGGGCGTCGGCGATGATCGGGGCGAGTTCGCAATCGGTGAGCAGTACCGACGCATCTCCATGATCCAGGCAAAATGCGATACCGCGTGCGTCGAGCCGCACGTTCAGTGCGTTCACGATCGCCCCGAGTGCAGGAATCGCGTAATGCGCCTCGAGCATCGCGGGAATGTTCGGTGCCATGATCGCAACGGTATCGCCCCGCTGCACGCCGCGTTGCGCGAGCGCCGACGCGAGACGCCGGCAGCGTGTCTCGAATTCGCGATAGGTGTACGCCAACGCACCGTGGCGAACCGCAATCTTGTCGGGATAGATGAGCGCCGCGCGTTCCAGGAACGACACCGGCGTCAATGGCGTGTAATTCGCGGCGTTGCGCTGCAAGCCGCGGACGAACGCGTGATCGGAAGGCAACGCTCCGTCCGGCATCGTAAAGCTCATCACACACCTTCGGACGGAGGTATCGCCATCATGACGTCTGCGCCGGAGATCGCCGCGACCGCGTCCATGTCGTCTGCGTTCGCCGGTCGCACCGCGAAGGCTGAAATCGTCATGACGACGCATCGCGTGAGGGGCGCACGTTCCCGGTTCGATTGCGCAGCAGTCGCTGCTGCTCGCGGCTCCATTCGCGATCGCGCAACGCCTCTCGCTTGTCGTGCTGTTTCTTACCTTTGGCCAAACCCACGTCGACCTTGATCCGGCCGTTTCGGTAATGCAGGTTGAGCGGTACGAGTGTGTACCCTGCCCGCTCAACCTTGCCGACGAGACGATTGATCTCTTCGCGATGCAGCAGCAGTTTGCGTGTGCGTGTAGGATCGGGCTGCACGTGCGTGGAGGCGGTGGCAAGCGGCGAGAAATGCGCGCCGATCAGTGCGATCTCGCCGTTCTTGACGACGACATAAGCTTCCTTGAGATTGGCACGGCCCGCGCGAATGGCTTTGACCTCCCAACCCTCGAGCGCCAAACCGGCTTCGGCGCGTTCCTCGATAAAGTAATCGTGGAATGCTTTGCGGTTTTCGACAATGCTCATGACCAACGTGCACCGTGCGGTTGCATGCACCATGCGGTTCCGCGAGTCGCATTCTAACAATCCCTCGCGCAACGCCATGCAGCGCGTCGTAAAGTCAGTGCTCGTCCAGCATAGCGCGCAGCGCATGTTCGAGTTTGTCGACCAGGTCGAGTCCTATCCGAAATTCCTGCCTTGGTGCGCAGGAGCGCGCGTGCTCGAAGCACACGACGGCGGTAAGACGGCGCGCATCGATATTGATTACCACGGCGTCAAAGCGCACTTTACAACCGACAACACGAATCGTCCCGGAGAATCGATCGTGGTGACGTTGAAGGACGGCCCGTTCAAGCACCTGCATGGCGAATGGCGCTTCAAGGCACTCGCCGCGGACGCCGGCAAAGTGGAGTTCGAGCTTGCCTACGAGTTCGCGACGCCATTGCTCGGACGCGTGTTCGGTCCCGTGTTCAAGCACATCGCCAACCCGTTTATCGACGCCTTCGTGCGACGCGCGGAAGCGTTGCGGGGTAATCCGGCGTGATCGCGGAAACGGTCGCGGCGACCGTTGCGTATGCGGCGCCGGGTGTCGAAGAGCTGGTTGCGGTGACACTGCCGGTCAATGCGACCGTGGCGCACGCGGTCGCAAAGTCGGGCCTCGTCGAGCAGTTGCAACTGCAAGGTCAGGAGCTCGAAGTCGCCATCTTCGGACAACGAGCGCATCTTGACACGCCGCTTGCGAATGGCGATCGCATCGAGCTGACGCGAGCGTTGATAGCAGACCCAAAAGATGTGCGCAGAGCGCGGGCGCGGAGGAGTGGTTGAGCGTTGGGCGTTGTGTGGAACGTCGGAATGTCCACGTTTCTACAGTGTCGCGGTTGCTTCACTTCGGCCACGCATGCTTCACGTCGTCCGCAACAACGCGCAGCTCTCCTACTCCTTCCCACCGGCCCGGCGCAACCGCACCGCCAAGTCCGTTTCGTTGCCGCGCAGCGCCCAGTCCAGCGCGGAGGCGCCGTCTTGATTGCGTAAGTTGGGGTTGGCGCCGCGTGCCAGCAGCAGCTCTGCCGTGGAAACTTTGCCCTCGCGCACGGCCATCATCAGCGCCGTCGTGCCGTTGGGGGACACGGCGTCGATATTAGCGCCCTCGGCGAGGAGAAAAGCGACGATCTTGTCGTGGCCGCCCGTCGCGGCATAGATCAAGGGCGTCCAACCCTGCCCTTCGAGTTCGGCGCCGCGCACGCGCAGCTTGCGCACGATGTCGCCGTGTCCGTTCAAAGCCGCCATCATCAGCGCCGTATCGCCGAAGCCGGTGCGTGCGTTCACGTTGGCGCGCGCGGCGAGCAATACGTCAATCGTCGCGTTGTAACCGGCCCTGGCAGCGATTACAAGCGCGGGCTCGCCGTTGGGATCGACGGTGTTCGGGTCCATCCCACGGGCGAGCAATGCCTGCACCATGGCGTGACGATCGTTGGCAACCGCGAAGACGAAATCATCGTAGCTCTGCGCGAACGCCGGACGCGTGAAAGCGATCGCCGCCGCGAGCGCCAGCAAGATTCGATAGACAAACTGCGAGCGTTCAATGCGCAAGTCGGGTGTCATTGGGGTCGATGTTGAACAGTCGGAAAAAATTGGCCGATGTAGCTTGCGCGACCGTAGCCGCAGTCACATCGCGGAGTTTAGCGATGGCGTCGCCCACATGGCGAACCCAGGCCGGCTGGTTACGCTTTCCGCGATAGGGAACCGGGGCCAGGTACGGACTGTCGGTTTCGATCAGTAACCGCCCAAGCGGCACACGCTGCGCAACTTCCTGGATCGCGACTGCGTTCTTGAAGGTGACGATGCCGGAGAACGAAATGTGAAAATCGAGGTCGAGCGCCGCTTGCGCGACGTCCCAGGATTCGGTGAAGCAATGCATGACGCCGCCCACTTCGTTCGCTCGCTCCTCGCGCATGATCGCAAGGGTGTCGGCGCCCGCGGCACGCGTATGAATGACGAGCGGCTTCCCCGTTTCGCGCGCGGCGCGAATGTGCGTGCGAAAGCGCTCTCGCTGCCAGCCGAGATCACCGGTCAAGCGGTAGTAGTCGAGTCCCGTCTCACCGATCGCGACGACCTTGCCGAGTTGCGATTTCGCGACCAGGTCGGCGACCGTCGGCTCCGCTGAATCCGCGTAATCCGGGTGCACGCCCACAGTCGCGTACAGGTTGGCGTGATTGGCGGCAAGCGCCTGGACGTTGGGCCACGCCGGCAGGTCGACGCTGATGCACAGCGCATGGGTCACCTCGTGTTCGCGCATGGCGTCGAGGAGTTGCGGCAGGTCCGCCGCGAGTTCCGGAAAATCGAGGTGGCAATGCGAATCGACGTACATGCAGACATCCGGTCCAAGGAGTGAACGGCAACCGACCAGCAGCGATTCGCCGCGACCGCTTGTTGCGGACTGCTACCCGCTCGTCAAGCCGCAGAAATGCTGGTCAAGCCGCAACGTTACATCGTGTGCGTCGGCCGGGTCGAGGCGAGCGTTTCGCCCAGGATTTTCTCGATGGTCGCGCGTGCGGCGGCGCCGGTATCGTCCTGCGTGAACTGGACGCCGATGCCCTGCGTGCGGTTGCCCTGTCCGCCTTCGGGGGTGATCCAGACGACCTTGCCTTGGACCGCCAGCCGGTTGGGCTCGTCCATCAGCGACAGCAGCATGAACACTTCTTCGCCCAGCGCATACATCCGCGACGTGGGTATGAAGATGCCACCGCCTTTCAAGAACGGCATGTACGCGGCATAGAGCGCCGCCTTTTCGCGAATGTTGAGCGAGAGAACGCCGGGACGCGCCAACGCCACGTTGGCAGCGGTCGGAGGTGGGATTCGTTCAGCCATCAGTAAACAATGCGCAATATCCGATCAAAAGCGCTTCGACGACCAGGCGCGGCTGCAGCGGATGCGTGGTCAGCGCCCGCTGCTCGAGCAACGTCCGATGATAGCGAAACAGGGGGATGGGCGCTACCTTCATCGCAAGCACCCCCAATACACGCTGGAAGTCGACGTTGCGCAACGGCTCGCCGCCGGCGGCAACACGGCTTAAGTCCGCGGTCCACGCGAGGAGCCAGTCGATCGCGTCACGCAAACGTGCGCTCCGCTCGTCTTTGGGTGCCGCCTCGATGCGCGCCGCGAGCGCAATCGGCGCCAGCGACTCTGGCCGCGCCAGCGCCTGCAACCAGGCCGAGCGCTCCTGTTGGCGGTCCGGCGAGGCAATCTCCTGCGCGCGCAACGGCGCGCCCCCGGCTTGGGCGAGCACCGTCGCGGCAGCGGTGACGCCTTGTTCCGCGAGCCACGCCAGCGCGATGTCGGGAGCGGGGACGCCAATCGGCATGCGGCTGCAACGGCTACGTATGGTGGCCGGAATACGACCCGGCTGATGCGCAACCAGCAGCAGATACGTGGCGGGCGGCGGCTCTTCCAACGTCTTCAGCAACGCATTGGCCGCGGCGAGGTTCATCACTTCAGCGGGAACGATAACCGCCACCTTGGCTACGCTGCGGTGACTCGTGATCTGCGTCCACTCGATCAACGCGCGAATCGCTTTGACCGGAATTTCATCCAGCCGTTTGACAACGCCGTCTTCGTCGACATCGATGGGTTCCACCATGCGCAAATCCGGATGCGCTCCCGCGTTAACGTAATGGCAGCTCGGACACTGCCCACAAGCCGCACCGGCTTGCGGGTCTTCGCACAGCAGCGCACGCGCGAAATGCCGCGCCAGCGGCAGTTTGCCGATCCCCCGCGGTCCATCGATGAGAATGGCGTGGGGCCAGGTCGCCAGCGTGGCGAGCGCAACGCGTGCCAGCTCAACCTGCCACGGCAATAGCTCGCACAAGGCAGGCGGGCCGTCATGCGAAGAAGCGATCACAACGTCGTCAGCAATCGCTCGAGATCGGCGCGGACTCCCGGCAACGGACGCGCCGCATCGATGACGTAGAAGCGTTCCGGCTCGGCCGCCGCGCGCGCGAGATACGCTTTACGTACCCGGTCGAAGAATGCGCGCTCTTCCCGCTCGAATTTGTCGAGGTCGCGGCCTTGCGCGCTTGCCTTGGCCAAGCGCGCTTGCGACACGGTCGTGGGCATGTCGAACAGCAACTTGCGGTCAGGGCGGCAATCGTCTTGGACGAAGCGCTCGAGCTCGGCGATGCGCTTGCGCGAAACACCGTGGCCCCCGCCTTGGTAGGCGTATGTCGCGTCGCTAAACCGGTCGCACAGCACCCAATCGCCGCGCGCGAGCGCCGGCCGAATGACGAGCTCGACATGCTCGCGGCGCGCGGCAAACATCAACAGCGCCTCGGTCTCGGGCGTCATGGCCGCGTTGAGCAGAAGATCGCGCAACGATTCACCCAGCGGCGTGCCGCCGGGCTCGCGGGTCGCGACCACTCGATGCCCCCGCGCGGCGATGGCGGCGGAGAACCACGCCGCGTGTGTGCTCTTGCCGGCGCCGTCGATACCCTCGAACGTGATAAAGCGGCCACGGCGGTTCTCCGCGTCCGGCACCGGCATCACCGAGAACCTTTCTGGAAGCGCGCGACCGCTCGATTGTGATCGTCGAGATTCGCCGAAAACTGCGATGAGCCATCGCCGCGCGCGACGAAATAAAGCAGATCGGACGGCGGTGGGTGCATGACCGCGTCGATTGCCGCCTGCGACGGATACGCGATCGGCGTCGGAGGCAAGCCGTCGCGCGTATATGTGTTCCACGGCGTATCCGTTTCGAGGTCGCGCTTGCGCAGGTTGCCGTCGAAGCGGCTGCCGAGCCCATAGATCACCGTCGGATCGGTTTGCAGCCGCATGCCCTTGGCCAACCGATTGACGAACACCGACGCGATCAACGGCCGGTCCGCACCCCGGCCCGTTTCCTTTTCGACGATCGACGCGAGCACCAGCGCCTCGTATTTCGAAGCGAGCGGCAATCCGCCCGAACGCTTCTCCCATGTAGCCGCCAGGCGCTCGTCCATCGCTTTATACGCACGCCTCAAGAGTGCGACGTCCGTGGCACCGACGGCGAAATAATAGGTATCGGGAAAGAACAAGCCTTCAGGCGATGCTTCGGGAACGCTTAGTTGCGCAAGCAGTTGCGCATCGGGCAAGTCGAGCACCGTGTTCTTCACATCGGCATTCGCCTTGAGTGCACGCTTCAGGTCAGTGAACGTGGAACCTTCGATGATCGCGAACGACGTCTGCGTGACGTCGCCCTGGGTCAGTTTCGCCAGCAGTTGCGGCAGCGTCGTGCCGGTTTCGAATTCGTAGCTGCCGGCCTTGATCGCACGGTCCACACCTTGAACACGCGCCAGCACGATCAGCGGCGCGGCATAGTTCACGACGCCGCTTGCTTCCAGTTCGCGCGCGATCGCCG
>JBPCLS010000176.1:0-3402 GCA_051003055.1 Casimicrobiaceae bacterium | reverse complement strand
CGCGGGGATGACGAGCAAGCGCACGGAAAACTAGGTTGAGCGATCACTACGATGCGCGGGAAACGCGCGACCCGGAACAGCGTCTGCGCGACCAGCTCGCACAGTTATCGCTGCAGGTGGCTCATGCGAAGGCCAACGCACCTGCATTCAGGCGACTGCTAGCCGGCGTCGAACCCGCCGACATCGTGTCGCTTGCGGCGCTCGCGCGCCTGCCGGTGACACGCAAATCCGAATTGGTCAAGTTGCAGCCAAAAGATCGTCCGTTCGGCGGATTCGCCGCAGCGGGATGGGGACCGCATAAGACTCTCGTGAAGCGGGTGTTCGCGTCGCCGGGACCCATCTACGAACCCGAGGGTGCGCGCGCCGATTACTGGCGACTCGCCCGTCCGCTGTTCGCGGCAGGTTTTCGCCCGGGTGATCTCATTCATAACTGTTTTGCGTACCACTTCACGCCAGCGGGATCGATGCTCGAGACCGGCGCGCACGCGCTGGGGTGCGCGGTGTTTCCGGCGGGCATCGGGCAGACCGAACAGCAAGTGCAGGCAATCGCCGATTTACAACCCGACGGGTATGTGGGAACGCCGTCGTTTCTGAAAATCATTCTGGAAAAGGCGGATGCGCTGGGTGTGGCGTTGCCGTCGCTCACCAAGGCGTTGGTGTCGGCGGAAGCGTTTCCGTCGAGCTTGCGCGACGCATTCATCGCACGCGGGATTGCCGGCTTCCAGGCTTACGCGAGCGCCGACTTAGGCACGATTGCTTACGAAACGGCTGCGCGCGAGGGACTCGTGGTCGACGAGGACATCATCGTGGAAATCGTGCGGCCCGGGACGGGCGACCCTGTCGCTCCCTTTGAGGTCGGCGAAGTCGTCGTCACCACGCTCGTCAACACCGATTATCCGTTGATTCGTTTCGGCACCGGCGATTTGTCCGCGCTTCTACCCGGCTTCTCGCCCTGCGGCCGCACCAATATGCGGATCAAGGGTTGGATGGGCCGCGCCGATCAGACGGCGAAGGTCAAAGGCATGTTCGTCCATCCGTC
Source organism: Casimicrobiaceae bacterium (assembly GCA_051003055.1). Taxonomy (GTDB): domain Bacteria; phylum Pseudomonadota; class Gammaproteobacteria; order Burkholderiales; family Casimicrobiaceae; genus VBCG01. The sequence continues at coordinate 2,363 of JBPCLS010000176.1, read as the reverse complement.
GCAAGTGGCGGCCATCCTCAAACGGCATCCGGAGCTCGGCAAAGCGCGGCTGGTCATTGACAATCCTGACGGCAACGATCGATTGCTGCTGCACGTCGAAGTTCCGGATCACGGCTCAGCTCAAGCGTTGGCGATCGTCGAGTCGATCCGGGAAATCACGAAGCTGCGCGGCGATGTCGTATTCCGCGCGCCGAACGAGCTGCCGAATGACGGCAAAGTGATCGACGACGTCCGCAAGTACGAGTAGCGGTTGACGTAAGCGTCCGGCGGCGCTATTTGTCGACGCCGCCGAAGCAGATGCCCTTGGCGTTATACATCAAAAATGATGTTGCTTCGCCATGGATTTTAGCGTAGAGTTTTATGAGACTGCGACTGGCACCTGCCCCGTGCGGGAGTTTCTGGACGGATCGTTGCGGTGCACGGCATCCGCAACAAAGGCCAGGCCATTCCGATTCGCGACCTCCATACCGCGCGAGAACGGATGCGCGACTGGCAGGAGAGAATGAAGCCATGAAAACGACCAATTTCGACCGCTACCTCGTGGAACAAATGCAAGACCCGAGGTTTGCCGCCCGCTTGGAGCGCGCCGGCGAGGCTTGGGACGTGGCGCTGCAGATTGCCGCCCTGCGCGAACAGGCCGGACTTTCGCAGAAGGAGCTCGCGCGCCGGCTGAAGACCTCCCAACAGCAGATCAGCCGTCTGGAATCACCCGATTACGAAGGTCACTCGTTGGCCAACTTGCGCCGTGTCGCCGAAGTGCTGCACGCGCGAGTCCGGGTCGTTTTCGAGCCGGAAGAAAAGGAGACCGGCAAACGCGTGGCCGAAGCCGCCGCTAACTATCGCGTCAAACGCGCATCCGGCAAAAGATCATGAGGCGTCAAGTCAGCGCATCACGCGCTATTTGTCAACGCCGCCGAAGCAGATGTATTTGACCTCGACAAATTCCTCGATGCCGTACTTCGAGCCTTCGCGCCCCAGTCCCGATTGCTTCATGCCGCCGAAGGGCGCCACCTCGGTGGTGATGAGTCCGGTGTTGACGCCCACCATGCCGTATTCGAGCGCTTCGGCAACGCGCCAGATGCGGCCGATGTCACGGCTGTAGAAATACGATGCCAGACCGAACTCGGTACGATTGGCAAGCTCGATGACCTCCGCGTCGTCGCGGAAACGGATCAACGGGGCGACCGGGCCGAACGTCTCTTCGCGAAAAATCTTCATCCCCGGCAACACGTCCGTCAGCACGGTCGGCTCGTAGAACGTACCGCCGAGCGCGTGCCGCTGACCGCCGGTGACGGCCGTCGCGCCTTGCGCCGTCGCATCGGCCACGTGCTCCTCGACCTTCGCGAGCGCGGCGGCGTCGATCAGCGGACCCTGGGTGACCCCGGCCTCGGTGCCGGGGCCGACCTTCAATTCGCGCACCTTCTCGGCAAGCTTGGCGGCAAAAGAGTCGTAAACCGTGTCCTGCACGAACAAGCGATTCGCGCAGACGCAGGTCTGGCCGGCATTGCGAAACTTCGAAATGATCGCGCCCTCGGCGGCGGCATCGAGGTCCGCGTCGTCGAAGACGATGAACGGCGCATTGCCGCCCAGCTCGAGCGACAGCTTCTTGATCGTTGGCGCCACCTGCTTCATCAGCAGCCGGCCGACTTCGGTCGACCCGGTGAACGATAGCTTGCGCACGGCCGGATTGGCGCACATTTCCGCGCCGATCGATTTGGCCTCGCCAGTGATTACGTTAAGCACTCCCGGCGGAAAGCCGGCGCGATGCGCGAGCTCAGCCAATGCCAACGCCGAAAAAGGCGTTGCGTATGCCGGCTTGATCACGACCGTACAGCCGGCGGCGAGCGCCGGTGCGACTTTGCGCGTGATCATCGACGATGGAAAGTTCCACGGCGTGATCGCCGCGCATACCCCAACGGGCTCCTTGACCACGACCAGCCGCCGGTCGTTGCCGATCGTGGGAATCACGTCGCCATAGATGCGCTTGCCTTCTTCCGCGAACCACTCGATGTAAGCCGCACCGATCGTGATTTCGCCTTTGGACTCGGCGAGGGGCTTCCCCTGTTCGGTCGTAAGGATCAGTGCGAGATCGTCGGTATGCGCGACCATGAGCTCGAACCAATTGCGCAGAATTTTGCTGCGCTCTTTCGCGGTTTTCGCCCGCCACGCGGGCCAAGCGCGTTCCGCCGCGGCGATGGCACGCTTCGTCTCGCCGCCGTGAAACACCGGCGCCAGGGCGATCGTCCGGCCCGTGGCTGGATTGACGACCGGAATCGTGCCGCCATCGTCGGCGGCGCACCATTTGCCATCGACATAGCATTGTGTCCGGAAGAGCGCGGGGTCTTTGAGCGCCGGGACCGAAC